>NZ_JBHZEJ010000125.1:0-8935 GCF_042756365.1 Streptomyces sp. NPDC059092 | reverse complement strand
GGGGTATTTCCGTGGTGCTGGCACTGATGTGGTTCTCCTTCGCCAGGATCGTAACCCTGGCATCAGGGACTCCACGAATCTCAGTACAGCTCACTCCCGATCGCTGAGATTGGCAAGGTCTGCAATGTCGTCAGGCTCGGTGACTGCCCCGTAGGCATCCGCGTCAATCAGGTAAGCCAGATCGATGTCACTGGGGTCCAGTTTGCCGCTTATGAAGCTTCCCGCGAGCCAAATGCGTGCCACTGAACCAAACAGGCACTCAACCCCTGCCCTGTGGAGTTTGAGCTCGTCCCACAGGCCCTGTCGAGTACTCGACCTCTCCCAGGTTGCTGCCCGCACGAGCGAGTGCTCAACGTCCTCCCATCTCATGGGGTAACGGCCAGGAGACGGGCACTGCGTCTCCGAGGCGAACGGCGGTAAGGGAGGCATACGGCTCCAAGGACCAAGCAGAGTAGTCCCGGCACTCTACGTGACTTCTCCATCACGTATGGAGTGATCGCAGTTCTTTGCGAGCCGACGCCGCACCACACGGACCGGCAGCGACCGGCATGGACCGGCAAGTGGGCGGCTACGGGGCGAACGCCGACTTCCGCCACGGCCTGGAAAGCCACGGCCTGGCCCGGGGCGCAAGCCCATCAGGGACAGGAGCATCACCGCGGAAAGCCGGGCTCGCCAGAGCCTCCTTGATCCCAACGCGCTGCTTGGTATGCAGCCACCTACGGCCCCGAACCAGACATGGATGCAGCAGGCTGCCGCGCAGTTCCTGAGCCAGGTGGTGCTCAACCAGCCCCAGCGCCGGGCGGGGTCCGGCTCGGCCTCGACGCCACCTGGCCCCACGCCGCCGACCACGGCTCCTTCGCCCGCACCTCCGGCGCCTCCAGGCGTGCCGTACCCGTACGGGCACCCCTACGTGCCCGCGCACGTGCCGTACCCGACCCCGCTGCCGGGCTACCCGACGCCCGTCGTCGCGCTTACGCACCCGGGCAGCAGCGGTGGCCACTCCACGGGTATCGGCTCGTGGACGAAGGCGATGCCGCCTGCGGCCAACCCGAACTACTCGGAGTGAGCCGGTAGACGGCTCGCGCCGTTCAGGTTGAAGCAGCCCCCGCTCGCCGTACCTTTCGGGGCGCTCGGGGGCTGATCGTCGTCTCACATCCATCTCACACGGGTCTCACAGAAGGGCAGAGAGAGGACGGCAGGACGGTGACGCGTGAGGGCTTCATGGGCTCGATATGGACCACATGGAGAACGAGGAAGGCGCCCATCGCACTACGGATCAGAAGGTTGCAGGTTCGAATCCTGCCGAGTGCACATAGGTCAAAGGCCCCGCCGGTTCGTCCGGCGGGGCCTTTGACATCAACGGATGACATCAACGCGGCCGGAAACCCGCTGTCAGCCGTCCGCTCCCTCCCCTTCCGGCTCGTCGTCGGAGTCGTCGAGGTTGAGCGCGTCGTCCATGCGCTCCGAGGCCACCCGCAGCGTCGTGTCCATCAACGTGCGCGTAGGTGTCGAGCCATCGTGATCGTGCTGTGCCCCAGCGTCTCCATGATCGTTCGTGTATCCATCCTCCTGCGCGAGCAAGAGCGATGCGCGGGTGTGCCGCAGGTCGTGGACGCGCACGCGGCGCACGTTCGCGTTCCGGCACAGGATGGTGAGCATCCGGTTCAGGCTCCGGGGATCGGTGACGCGGCCCGTGATCGTGGTGAAGATCAGGCGTCCGGCCGGCCTGGCGCGGGCTGCCACTTCGTGTACGCCGGTTGGTGTCGGCCGCTGATGTCAGGCCGCCCGCCTGTTTTTCGACTCGCAAGAATCTCACCGAATTGAGGCGTGAGGGGCGAGCGATTCTCGCTCACCTCTCCAACGGTCCTTCCCCCAGCCCGAGCAGGGCTCCTCTGTAGCAGCTCGACTGCTGTCGCCTCGGAGCGATCCTCCTGACGGTTGTCCGCGGTGGCCTTGGGGCGATTCGCGCGAAGGCACGAATCGTCCCATTACCAGTCCGCCTTGCGGCCCATCATCTTTGAGAGCACCCGCGTATTTTGACCGCTTGGACCAAGGAACAGCTTCGAGCAGGACGCGGTGCATCCCAAACCGGCTATGACGGGATCCCGCTGAGTTACTCCTTCAGGGTGTCGTCATCGTACTCAATTGGCGTGTCGGGAAACACCGCATGGTCGCCCCGTTACCGTGCGGGCGTCGACCACAAAGGACTGCCCGGCGGCTGGCGGGTAAGGGTTCCCTCAGCGTAGCGGCGTAGCCCGATCGAGAGGATTTGGACCTTGAGCGATCTTTCCCGCCGCTACCTGCTCAGAGCGTCAGCGGCCGCCGGCGCCGGGGCGGTCGTCATCCCGGGCCTTACGGCCGCAGGCGCGCCGGACATTGCGGCCGCGAGCACCTCGGGCCTTCTGGCCGCGAGCGACCCGACCAAAAGGTCGTCGGGATGTCCGCCGGCGAAGCTGACCGGTCGCGTCGTCCGCCCCGACGACGCCTCGTACACGGATGATCGCATCGACTACGACCAGCTGTTCTCTCACTACCCGCTGGTCATCGTCTTCGCCCAGGAGACCCAGGACGTGGTGAACGCCCTCACCTGGGCGCGGCAGCACAACGTCGCACTGCGGGTACGCAGCGGCCGCCACGCCCTGGAGGGCTGGTCGAACATCGACAACGGCATCGTGATCGACGTCAGCCAGCTCAAGTCGGTCCACATCGACACCGACGCTCGTATCGCGACGGTCGGCGCCGGCCTGACCCAGTTGGAAGCGGTGACGGCGCTCGCCGAGCAGGACCTCGCGGTCACGACCGGAAGCGAGGGCAGCGTCGGCTTGGTCGGTGCGACGGTCGGCGGCGGCCTTGGCCCCCTCAACCGCTGGCTCGGCATGGCCTGTGACAGCCTGATCGGGACCGAGGTCGTCGTCCCGTCGGGTCGCGACTGCGCCGAGGTGATCCATGCCGACCTGAATGACCACTCAGACCTGCTCTGGGCGCTCCGTGGGGCGGGAAACGGCAACTTCGGAATCGTCACGCAACTCACCTACAAGGTGCACCCGCTCAAGCGCATCGCCTATGTGCAGGCGACCTGGGACGGCCTTACGGACCTGCATGGGATCTTCGATGCATGGCAGCGCACGGTACCGTTCGCCGACAACCGCCTCGGGTCCGAAGTCGAGATCCACAAGTCCCAGATCCTGCTGTTCGCGTGGCTCGCGGAGGGCACGGTGGCAGAGGCCAGAAAGATGCTGGCCCCGATCCTGTCGATCGGCACGCCCGATGTGAAGGTGCAGTTCGGTAACTGGGGCCCCATCTATGCCGGAGCCCAGGTCCCGCGCTCGCAGGAGCCCGCCAACGTGAAGTTCTTCTCACAGTTCGCCAAGAAGCCGTTCCCGAAGAAGGCGATCGACGTCATCGGGCACTACATGCGAAACGCTCCCACGGAGGACAGCAACTACTTCGTCGATGCCTTCGGCGGGGCGATCAAGGAGGAGCCCCGCGGCGGCACCGCGTTCGTGCACCGCGACGCGATCTTCTACGGCGAGATCGGCGCAGCCTGGGGTACTCCTTCGACGACACCAGGCGTCTGCGACCCGCTCACCTCGACGTGCCAGGCCTGGACCGCCGAATTCAGCCAGGCGATGCGCAGCTTCGTGGACGGCGCCTACGTCAACGTGCCGAACGTCGGCATGCAGGAGTGGGAGACCGCCTACTGGGGGAGAGACCACTTCGAGCGGCTGCGCGAGATCAAGGCGAAGTACGACCCCTGCAACGTCTTCCAGTACGAGCAGAGCATCCCGCCCGCGTCACGCTGATCGACAGTTCGCCGTCGGGGCCCCGCCCCGGTCAGGCCCGGCCTTTCACGCAGAAGGGCCCGACGCAGTCGAAGGGGTGTCGTTAACCTCGATCTTGCATGAGGGATCGTCGGATTGCTGACGATCCCTTTGCTCGTTCGGAGTGAAGATTTCTGCTTGCGGGCAGGGCTGATGTTCCGGCTGTCATGCCGGGTGGGCGCCGGGTTCCACTGCTCCGGTTGTGATGGTGCTGGTAGCAGGGAGGGGATGCTGCTGGTCAGCCAGGGTTGGGCAGAGTTTCGAGCCGGTCGAGGGCGATCTGGATGATCTCCAGCCGGATCTGGCTCTGGGGCGTGTCGTGCAGGGCAGGTTGCGCAGGCCGGGAGAAATCCGGGGGCCTCTCGCGTTGAAGGGCATCCGCTGGGGCGGATGCCCCCTCACAGTCGCAGCCTGAACTTGGGCCCCGCCTTACCTTCGCCAGAACAGGTGGTGCGTCACGCCGCTCGGGCTGGGCACAACCTCCAGGTGGAACCGGTCGAGCAGTTCGTCGGGGGACTCCCAGAGCCGCAGTCCGGACCCCAGCCTTACCGGTGAGACCGCCACATGCAGGGTGTCGACGAGGCCGGCGTCGAGGAACTGCCGGATGGTGGTGACCCCGCCGCCAAGTCGGATGTCCTTGCCCTGCGCCGCTTCCCGCGCACGTTCGAGGACCGTGGCCGGATCGGCGTCGACGAAGTGGAACGTGGTGTCGGAGAGCGTGAACGACGGACGCGTGTGGTGGGTCATGACGAACACCGGCGTGCGGAACGGGGGCTCCTCCCCCCACCAGCCGCGCCATTCATGGTTCTGCCAGGGCCCGCGCTGGGGTCCGAACTTGTTGCGGCCCATGATCTCGGCACCGATGTTGCGCGCGAAGTCCCGCGTGAAGTAATCGTCCAGGCCCCGGCTCCCCTCGGAATCCGTGCGCATGGGCCAGCTCGCCGTGGCTCCGGCCCAGGCAAACAGCCTCTCGGGATGGTCGAAGCCGAACGGCCGCTCGAAACTCTGGGCCTCACCGGCTGCGATTCCGTCACTCGAGACGTTGAAGTTCATCACTCTCAGCAGTTGATCCATGTCTGTCCTCGTCAGGTCCTGTGGCGTCATCGTGCGGCGGAGCGCCGCACACAATTACGTCGAACGGGAGGTGGCCGGATCGACAGCGACGCGCGACTTTTTCCACGGCGTGCGAGGAATCGGCCCCGTAGCGGCGGATCAGAAGGGTGCGGGTTCGGTGCCGGTTCCCGGTTAGGGTGATCGCTGGTCATCGCACGACGACTGGGGAGTCGGGGCATGCGTGCGAGGGGGAGGGGTGCCCATGAAGATGCGTACGGTCGGGCTGGGGCTCACCGCTGTGATGCTGGCCGCGCTCGTGGGGTGCGGGACCAAGCCGGCCCAAGAAGCCGGGGAAGCCGGAGAGGACCGCCTCCCGTCCGGGACGCTGCAGGGCCGGTGGTGGACCTGGGCGTCGACGGAGCCCGAGCGGACGAACCCGGTCGCCGATCAGGACGGCAACGCGTGCGAGCGGAACCAGCCGCAGGACGTGTGGTTCCTGGCCGGCACCTTCGGCACCCGGGCCGAGCGCACGTGCAGCATCCCTGCCGGGGTGCCGCTCGCCTTCCCCCTCCTGAACCGGATCGGTGAACCGGCCGACTGCGCGGGCTTCATGAGAATGGCCGAGGGGTCTGCCGTTCTGGACGGCAGGAAGATCGACCCGGAGACGTACCGAGGAGAGCCGATCGAGGTACGAAGCGTCGCCGACAACCCCGTCACGGGCAGGGGAGGCAGCTTCACCACGACCGGCTGCGGACTCTGGGTCCAACTGCCCCCGCTGGAACCCGGCGAGCACACGCTGACGATCCGAGGCCGGTCCGGCGATTTCGTGACCGGTGTGGACTACGCGCTGACGGTGGAAGCCGCGTAGGCGAGACCGGAGAGCGGTTGCCGGCGAACTCCGGGCGGGGTGGACGACCGGGCATCCCGCATACGTCGCCGAGAACCGGGAGCACGCGTGCGCCGGTTCCGTGACCGCAGGACAGGGCTCAGGACGTACGAAATCCGGTGGAGCACCGCGTCGGGGCGAAGCAGAATCTGCTCGTGGAACGAATCGTTGACCTTGATCGGGCAGCCGCGGTAATCGAGGAGCGAGCCGCACGATGGCTGGGGGCCGGCCTCCAGGCCGGGCAGGTGACGTGGCGGGACGGGGCGTGCCATGGCCTCAGCGGCTTGAGACCGACCGGGCGTTGGTACGTGATCCCGACTCGGTCGGCGTGCTCATCTCCGGCCCGGCGGACGCCGAACTGTCCGTGGTGCTCTTCCGCGGCGGCTGGGCCGACGTGGACTTCTTCGTCGGTCTCGACGACGCCGGAACACTGCCGGCCTGCGGCATCGACTCGGCAGCGGCGTTCGGTACCCGGCTCGATGGGTGGGTGTCACGGGTCTTCGGGAAAATCGGCGCCGCGTAGAACGGGAGGGGCGGCATCACTTCTCTTCCGGGAAAGGGCGCTCGTAAGGTCCTGGCAAGCCCAACTACCTTGGCGACTCGTCCACGCTCTCCCGAGACCCCGTCAGCATCCCGTGCACTCACGGTCGTCACGTCGCGGGGCGGCTGGTCGCCGCCGCCGCGCAGGCACCCGCCGAGGAGCCGGCGGAAGAGCATGAGCGGCACCCCGGTGGCCGGCCGGTCAGGGGGCAGGCCCCGGCGCGAACGTGCCAGGGCTTGAACGGAACCGACCGGATCTGTCGGTCAGTGGGGGTGCCGTCACCGGCGGCGCAGGAACATTCCGCGTTCTCCACGACGTCGTCCAGGTCAAGGACGGCGGTCACGGAGGGGGCGGCGACGGGTGGTGGAGGACGGCTGTCCGAGGCCGGCGGGCCGGGCAGAAGGGGCACCAGCGCGGGCGGGGTCGTGATCCCGTCGACGGACCCTGCACGACGCCCACTCCAAGACGTGTGCAGAGGGCGGACGGTATGCAGGCTGGAATGATCGGCGGGGCGAGGGCCACTTCAGAACTCGGGGGGTGTCACGCTGAAGTTCTCGCCGCCGTAAAGGGATTCGTAACGAATCTCGATCACCAGACGCCGGGTGATGAGATCCCAGAACCAGCCATGCTGTTCATCGCTGAACTCGTCCAGGGACAACAAGGTGACGGACTGCCCGGCCAGTACCACCGCGCCTGGGCGCATGGAGTATGCCTTGGGCCGCGTCGGGAACGAGCTCAATATGCTGTGCTGCGTGTGGTAGTCCCACTGCCCGACGGGTTCCCCGTCCAACCGCACCACCGAGGTCGTCACGATGGCCGGCCCAAGACCGGCATTGACGACTCTGAGTTCTGCATTGGTGCCCTCGTACTCCTTGATGCGGCGCATCTGGAGCAGAGGCCTCACCGACTGGCGGCTGTGTTGTCTGCTGTCCCTGGACTGTGTGTAGCTGACCCAAAGCGAGCCGAGGGCTATGACTGTCGCTGCAACGGCGGTGACCGTGTCCGAGCTCATGTGGATTCCCTTCCGCGGCGCCGTGGATGGTGATGGGATCCTCCCCACGTGACCGCCGATCCAGTCCGTAGCCCGCGAGCATGCCGGGTCAGAAGGTGTCTGTGTCCCTTTGTGTGCGAGCGTGCGAGAACTGACTGGGGAAACCACAGAGTTTGACGGTCTCATCAAGCTGTTTCTCGGAATACGGAAGACATGCCGCATCCAACAGGGACGGCAGAGCCGGCCGGAATCGAACCGGCGTCCTCGCGATTTTGGAGACCGCGCGCGACGACCTCTGCGCTACGGCTCGGCCGCGTCCACCATCCTAAGGATTCAACTGAGGCGGCTCCTGGTCACTTCGGTCGTACCTCGACCGGATCTCGCCGACCGGGCCTCTGGGCACATCCCGCTGCCTTGCCGACGCAGATGGAGAGGGTGTTGGTCCTCCGGGGAACGTTCACCGTGACGGCGTGGCGTCCGTCGGCTCAGGGACCGCGCCCGTCCTGCTCGCGGTGCGGGTCGTTGCCCTCACGGCCACGTGCGCGCGTGTGCCGCGAAGAAGCCGGCCTCGCTGCCCGCGAAACCTGTTCCTGGGGTACGTCGATGACGATCGTGGAAACCCGGGAGCGGTGCATCGGGCCACCTCAGCGATCAGTGCTGCCCCACCTGATGGGGGGCGTGCGGGACGGTGACCACCTGGTACGCGTCCTCGTAGACCACTCTGCCCGGGTCCGCCGAGCGCGTCTCCCGCCAGCCGACTCCGTGCGCCGTGAGGAGTTCCAGGTAGCCGGCCAGGCGGGCGATCAGGACTTCGGCCTCCGGTGAGGGCTTGAACCAGGCGACCGCTCCCGGGTTGTGCTCCGGGTCGTAGACCAGGGGGTCGATGGTGGACGGGTCGGGATAGTTGGCGTCGTACCAGTCGTTGCCCGCCCGCCAGAAGCGCCACTGCTCCTCGGTCAGGGCGCCGCTCCTGGCGAGGCCGTTGGCCAGGGCGAAGACGCCGGGGTAGTGGCCGCGGGGGCTCCGGACCGTGCTCTGGTAGCGGGTGAACTCCGGGGGCGGGGGGTTCCCGGGTGTGTCTGCTTCCTGTGCCGCGTTCGCTTGGGGCATGAGGTGTCCTTCCGGCCGCGTCGAAGACGTCATGCTGTCAGTCAGGGCGCGGAGGAGGGTTGCGGATGGCGTGGCGGTGCGACGGGCTCCGGTGGGCCGGCGGGGCGCCCGTGCTGCGGTGGCGGCGGGGTGCGGAGCGGCGGGAGAGCGGGCTGGTGTACGGGGGTGACCTGGGGTTTCGCGCTGTCGGGGTGCGCGGGTGTGTCGGGGCGCGGGGGAATGTCTGCCCGGTCGGGGCGGTGATTCCCGGGCGCGGTACGGGCGGCCGGTGTGCCGAGTGCGCGCGGCTGGACCGGGCGCATTCCGTGGCCGCCGACACCCTGGCCGACGATCCGCGCACGTACCGCGTCTATCTGGCGTGGTTCGGGCCCGGCATGGTGAAGGTCGGGATCACCGCCGAGCAGCGCGGGTCCGCGCGGCTGCTGGAGCAGGGCGCGGTGGCGTTCTCCTGGCTGGGGCGGGGGCCGCTGATGGCCGCGCGGCGGACGGAGGAGCTGGTGCGCCGGGGGCTCGGGGTGCCCGATCGGGTCCCG
>NZ_JBHZEJ010000124.1:0-9146 GCF_042756365.1 Streptomyces sp. NPDC059092 | reverse complement strand
CCCGTAAGGGACCGGCCCGTACGGGCCGGTCCCTTACGCGGATCAGTAGCGCAGCCGCGCGAGATACCGGTAGCTGCGCAGCGCTGTCAGGAACGGGTCGGCCGGTGTGTCGTGCTCCACCAGCCACTGCCGTACGCCCCCGGACCGCGCCGTGTCGAACATCGCGGGGAAGTCCAGCACACCCGAGCCGACGTCCTCGAACCCGCCCTGCGGCGTCATGTCCTTCACATGCAGCGCGGGGAACCGGCCGGGGTGGGTCACGAAGAGCCGGCGTGGATCGTCGCCGCCCTTCGACGCCCAGTACACGTCCAGCTCGAAGCCCACCAGCTCCGGATCGGTCTCCTTGAGCAGGATGCCGTACAGATTCTCCCCGTCGACGGTGGAGTGGTCGCCGTCATGATTGTGGAAGAGCACCCTGAGCCCGGCGCGCCGCGCGAGCAGCCCCGCCGCGTTGAACTGCCGTGCCGCTTCGCGGTATCCGGCCGGTGAGTGCATCGTGGTGGGCAGGCTCGGCACCACGATCCACCGGCCGCCGAGCGTACGGACGTCCTCGATCGCCTGCGGCAGACCGCTGCCGGTGACCGTGGGGTAGGCGACGTGTTCGAGCACCGCCCGGAGCCCGGCGGCGTCCAGCATCGCGCGGATGGCCGTGGCGCTGTGGCCGTGCCGGCCGCTGACCCCGACGGTCGCGTAGCCGATCCGCGCCAGGCGCTCCAGCGTCCCGGGGAAGTCCGAGGCCAGCGGGGTGCGCATGGTGTACAGGTGCATGCCGATCGCGGACGGCGGGATCCGTCTGTTCCGCCGCCCGTGTCCGAGGGCGCTCGCGCTCCCCGTACCGCTGAGCGCGACCGCCATCCCCGCTGCGGCGCCGAGGAACGCCCGTCTGCCGGCGGTGCCCATGGCAGTGGCAGTGCCGATGTCGATGCCGTTGCCGTAGCTCTTGCGGTTCATCCTGCTCCCCTCTCAGCGTGCGTCGACACGGACCGCGCCGGTCGTCGTGTCACCCCGGTCGTCGGTGACGGTCAGCCGCGCCGTGTACGCGCCCGCCCGGGCGTACGTGTGCGTCGCGCTCGGGCCCTCCGGACCCGAGGGCTTGGAGTTGTCGCCGTAGTCCCAGTGGTACGAGGCGATCGTCCGCCCGGCCAACGGCTTGACCTTCGAGGTGAGTTGGAAGGTGAGTGGCGTGGAGCCGCCTGCCGAGGCCGCCCGGGCCGTCACCTTCGTGGCCGGTTTCTTCTCGACACCGGGGCCGTTGAAGTGCAGCCAGTCCACCGCGAGCAGATCCGGTCCCTGCTCGGTCCAGGCGGGGTTGGTGAAGACGGCGTACAGCTTCACCGTGCGCCCGGGGTCGACGAGGTCGGTGGTGGGGGAGACGATGTTGCCGTAGCCGCCGGTGACGGGGACGGTGACCTTGCCCAGCAGCCGGCCGGTGGGGGAGTCGGCGCGGAGTTCGATGTCGCCGCCGATGCCGCCCGAGGACGCGCCGACCGTCACCGAATCGACGCCCTTCAGCGATACCGGGTCGAAGGCGATCCAGTCGCCGTCCTCGATCTCGCCCAGCCGCTTGCCTCCGGAGGAGTCGGCACGGTCCACGGTCTGCGCCCCGCCGTGCGCGCCGCCGGTCGACGTGCGGTGCTCGGCCTCGCGGAAGGCGGTACGCAGGGTCAGCGACGCCGAGCCGGTGAGGGCGGGCACGCCGTCCGCGCCTCCCAGGTCCTCGTAGCGTGCCGTGATTCCGTAGTACAGGTTCTGCCCGGGGCCGTGACTGTCCCCGGCGTCGGTGACGATCTCCCCCTTGCAGCCGGTGTAGTTGTCCAGCGGATGGAGGTGGCTGTCATGGCCGAGCTGGGACTGGACGACCACCCGTGCGCAGTCGATCCTGCCGCGGGGGCCGGTCTTCCCGTCCTCCCGGTCCTTGACCTTAACGGTGAACGGGATGGTGTCGCCGAAGCGGAAGATCCCGCCGTCCGGGGGCTGTTGGATCGTCACCACCGGGCGTGTGTTGCCCACGGTGATCTCCTGGACCGAGAGCCCGGTCAGCCCACCCGGTCCGGTGACGGTGAGCCGGGCGGTGAACCGGCCCGTGTCCCGGTAGACATGGGACGGGTTGGGCTCCGTCGAGTCGGTGGTCCCGTTACCGTCGAAGTCCCAGGCGTAGCGGACCGGTTGGCCCTCGGGCAGTCCGGAACCCGCGCTGGAGAACGCGACGGTGAGCGGCGCGGCCCCGGTGTCCGGGGTCGCGGTGGTCCTGGCCTCGGGCAGCCGGTCGTCCCCGACATGGTCGATACGGTAGATGCCGGAGCCCTCGTTGCTGCCGCCCCGGCCCGTGCCGCTGCCGAGCCCGAAGTCGATGACGTACAGGGCGCCGTCGGGTCCGAAGTCCGCGTCGAAGGGCTGGTTCCACTTCATGTCGCCGAAGACACCGTTGATGGACTGGAGGTCACCGGCCTTCACCGGGGGGAACCGCGGATCGGTGAACGTCTGGTCCTTCTCCTGGAACGAGAAGGTCTTGAACCAGCTCCTGGTCAGCTCGTAGACCAGCCACTTCCCCTCGAAGTAGGCCGGGAACTTGGACGGGTAGGCGTTGTCGGGGTCGTAGTCGTAGACCGGACCGCTCATCGGCGCCCCACCGCCCGTGCCCAGTTCGGGGAAGCCGGCCGAGGCAGAGTAGGTGTACCAGACCGTCGCCGGTGCGGCGGGCGGCAGTTCGCGCAGTCCGGTGTTGTTCGGCGAGTCGTTGACCAGGTTCGCGCAGTCGAACTTCGGGCCGGGGGTGCCGGTCGCGAAGTCGTAGTCGTTGAAGGGGGTGTTGGCGCCGACGCAGTAAGGCCAGCCGTAGTTCCCCGCCTGGGTGATCCGGTTGTACTCGACCGTGCCCTCGGGACCCCGGTCGGCGACGGCGGCGCGTGCGTCGGGCCCGTAGTCGCCCACCAGCAGCGCCCCGCTCCGCGGGTCGGTGGTGATACGGAACGGGTTGCGCAGGCCCATCGCGTAGATCTCGGGACGGGTGCGATCCGTACCCGGTGCGAACAGATTGCCCTCGGGAACGGTGTACGTGCCGTCGTCCCGCGGTGTGATCCGCAGGACCTTGCCGCGCAGGTCGTTGGTGTTGCCGGCCGTTCCCTGGGCGTCCCAGGCGCGGCGCCCCGCCCGCTCGTCGATCGGTGTGAAGCCGTCGGAGGCGAACGGATCGGTGTTGTCGCCGGTCGCGACGTACAGCTCGCCGTTCTTGTCGAAGGCGATCGACCCGGCCATGTGCGAGTTCGCCCGGCCCTCGCCGCGCAGCGTCGGGACGGTGAGCAGACGTTTCTCGGAAGCGGGGTCGACGGTGTCGCCCGTGACCGTGAAGCGCGACAGGTTGAGCTGTTTCTCGCTCTTGTCGGAGTGCAGCAGGTAGAGCCATTGGTTCGTCGCGAAATCCGGGTCGAGCGCCAGCCCGAGGAGACCGTCGGACTGGCTCGTCATCTCGGGGGCGTACGCGAAGTCCAGCGCGGTCGAGACCCGGAGCGACGCCTGGTCGATCACCTTGAGCTTGCCGGTGCGTTCGATGAAGAAGACCCGGCGGTCGGGGGCCACGGCCAGCTCGAAGGGATCGGCGAGGTCGCTGGTGACCAGCGGGGTGCGCTGGAAGGCGCCCGTGCGGGTGGCGGTGCAGTCGCCGGGCGCGCTGCCCGCCGCCCACTGGATGCCGCCGAGCAGATGCGAGAGGAAGGCGTCCTCCTCGAACGAGGCCGCGTCATGCCCGCCGGCGGTGAACCAGGAGCGTCCGCCGTCGTAGTTCTGGCACCAGGACCACGGATGGTCGACGCCCTCGTCCAGGCCGTCGATCCCGTCGTTCACCTTGATCTGGGCGAGGGTGTGCACCTTGCCCGTCGGGTTGGTCCGCCAGTTGTACCACTCCTCCGTACGCTCCCAGAGCTGTGGCAGGTCACGGGTGGAGGGATGGGTACGGTCGAGCACCTTCACCCGGCCCGTCTGGACGGCCGGGTGCTTGTCGAAGACCGCGCCGACCAGCCCCTCGTACCAGCTCCAGTCGCGCTCGCTCGCGGACGCGGAGTGCAGCCCGACCCAGCCGCCGCCCCCGCGTACGAACCCCTGGAGGGCGGCGCGTTGGGCGGCATCGAGCAGATCGCCGCTCTCCGGCGTGGAGTTGGTGTTGTTGAAGACGATCGCCTGGAAGCGGGCCAGGTTCTCCTCGGTGAAGGCGGCGGCGTCGGAGGTGGCCTCCACGTCGAAGCCGTTCTCGCTACCGAGTCGCTCAACAGCCTTGATGCCGGCGGGAATCGAGTCGTGTTCGAAATTGGTGACCTTGGAGAAGACCAGTACGCGGAACGGTGCGGCCTCGGCCCGGGGCGGGGCGGCCACCCCGGCACCGAGGACGAGCGCGAGTAACGCGGTGATCACGAGGAAGGGCGACGAGGCTCTCATGGGCGCTCCCGGTGCTGGTTGGGCGGCGGGTTGGAAAGCGCTTTCAGGAGTACGCCGCACAGCGTAGGTCCCGTATCACGGAGAGGCAATGGGTCGGAAGAGCCTTCTGTGGCAGGCGAGTTGAGGACGGGGGCCCGGCTCCGCCGGGAGCGTACGGCGCGTTCGGGCCCGTCCCGCCGCGTCAGACGGCGTCCCGCTCCGCCACCTCGGCCGGGGTGAGGACGAGATCGGCCGCCGCCGAGTCGACGACGGTCTCCGGACGGCTGGAGCCCGGAATCGGCACCACCGTGGGCGACTTGGCCGGCATTCAGGCCGGAGCGACCCGCTGCGGACTGACCCCGTGCGCCTCGGCGATCCGGGTGAACGGGGCGTACGAGGAGCCGAGTTCACCGGCGTTCTTGATGCCGCCGAACGGGCACCCTTCTGCTGCGGGGATCGTGCCGGCCGGTGCTCCTTCAGCCGCGCCGTCGCCCGGCGGCGCGTCCAACAGAAGAAGGCGAGCAGATCGACGGCCGAGTTTCTCGACGGAGCCCGCCCGGAGGGCGAACGGACCGCCCCGGTGGCGCGGCCGGCCCATCTCGTACCTGGAGGGCGAGCCCTGAGGGGCCGGACGGGGCACCTGGTTGAAGGGTCAGTGGTCGTCGGCGATGCGGGTGGCGATGCCGTTGCTGATCTTCACCTCGGCGGTGAGGCCCTTCTGCGCGGCAGCTTCCAGCTCCTGCTCGGTGCACTTGGTGGCGGACTGGCCGTTCGCGTCGCCGCAGGTGCTACCCGCACCCCAGATCTCCGTGTCAGTGGACGTGAAGAATGCCTGCTCCTCACCCTTCGGGCCGGTGACCGTGTACTTGCCGGGCGCCAGGTACGACACATTCCCGAGCCACGTGCCGCTCACGCCCTTGCCAGCCTTGTCCTGGCCGGCCCCGTCGCCGGCGCTCTCGGGGGCGGATCCCGAGCCGGCCTCACCGGTACCGCTGGAGTCGCTCTCCGCAGCCGGCGCCTTCGTGCCGGAGGAGGCCGACGCGTCGGCGTTGCTGTCCGCACCCGATGAGTCCTCAGCCTCGGCAGCCGCCTTCGTCGAAGAGGCGGTGGCCGTTGCGGCCGAGGAGGCCGCGTCGCCCGCGTCGCCCTGGCAGGCCGTCAGCAGAGCGGTTCCAGCGACGAGAGCGGCGGCGAGCAGAACGGAACGAGTACGCAGGGAGGCCATGAAAGCAGTCCTTCGAAGAGTTGGAGCAGCTGACGTCCGTGAACTGCTTGTTCGTGCATCATCCACCACGTCGTACACCGAGAACGGGATGTCCTTGATCCACAACGTTCCTGTGACCACTCACGGACACACCGAAAGATCGCCGTCCGGAAAGCGGATCCCTTCGTCCGCTGCTCGCCGGACGGAACGGCAGAAAGGCGATCTGCCGCGACCGTGCCGGCGCCTCCGCTTCGGCCGCCTCCGCCGCGGCTCCCGACGCGAGCCGGATCGCAAATCGGCGGCATGTCCGAAAGAGCCGGGTGCAGCACCCGGTCAGCGCGAGGATTCGCTGCATGACGCGGGCGATGACACCGCCAGGTGTGCGCCCTCGGTGCTGCTCAAGGTCGAGCCGGCCCTTGAAGGTTTCGTCGACCGACTCGATGACCTGCCGCAGTGGCTTGAACAGCGGTGCGCCGGGTCGTTCCGGCTCGCCTTTGCGGTCCGGCCTCAGCAGCCGGATACTCTGCTCGGCCAGTTGGTGTTCGAACTCGCGGCCGAAGTGGTTTTCGTCGCCGATCAGCGTCTGTCCGGCCGGTCGGCGACGAGGTCCGGTTCGGCGGCGAGCAGGTCCAGCAGGGTCTCGCGTTCGTCGGCCTTGGCCCCGGTCAGGGCGAAGGTGATCGGCGGGCTCTGGAGGGTGCACACCAGGTGCAGCCGCAGTCCTCAGAGGAAGCGGCTGTGACTGGCGCAGTAGTAGGACCCTGTCAGGTCGCTCCGGCTCTTGAGTTCTGGACGGTGGTGGGCGGTGACGCTACGGGGCCGCCTCGTGCGGCCGTAGTCGCACGAGGCTGCCCCGGCGCTTCAGCTGAGTTGTGCCTCAGCGAAAAGCAGCGATGTTACGGGCGACCCAGTTGTTGAAGGGGCGCGGAGCGCGACCGAGGACTCGTTCCACGTCCGAGCTGATCCGCAGTTCGGCGGGGTTCGGGGCGGAGACGATGTCCAGGGTGTCGTCGGCGAGCTCCGGCGGCACGAACTGGATCATCGCGGCTTTGGCCTCCTCGCGGGTGAGTTCGTGGAATCGCACCGGCGAGCCGAGCGCGGCGGCGATGGCCTCCGACTGCTGACGGGGCGTGATCACCTCGGGCCCGGTCAGCTCGAAGATTCCGCCGGTGTGCCGGTCGTCCAGCAGGCAGGCCGCCGCGACCTCGGCGATGTCCGCCGGGTCGACGATCGGAACCCCGACATCGCCGAAGGGCGCGGCGACCGTCCCTTGCGTGCGGACGGACTCCGCCCACGCCAAGGCGTTGGAGGCGAAGCCGCCCGGTCGCAGGACGGCCCAGTCCAGGCCGGACGCTCTCAACGCGTCCTCCACCGCGCGCATCACGATCCGCGACGGGCCGAGCGGCCTGGTCGCCACGCCCTGCGAAGACAGCAGGACGACTCGGCGGACCCCGCTGGCAGCAGCCAGGTCGATAATGTCGGTCGGCCTGGCTTCGGGGGCGTGCAGGTCGCCGGACAGCAGGAGGAACAGCGCCTTCGCCCCGTCCAAAGCGGGAGTGAGGCCCTGCGGCTCGGCCAAGTCAGCCGGCACGTGCCGGACCCCGTCCGGCATTGCCGCCGCGTGCCGTGACACCGCCGTCACCTGCTCGCCCGCCTTGGCCAGGGCCTGCGTCAAAGGCCGGCCCACATTCCCGGTAGCCCCGGTCACCACGATCATGTTCAGCTCCTAGTCCGTTGTGCACTGCGGTAATTGACGCTAGGAGGCAGGCTTACTTTTCGTAAGAACATACCCAGAGGTAAGCTCCGGACATGAGAGAAGGTGCGCAGCTGACGCAGGCCGAGGCGGGCATTGGGTATGAGGTGTTTCACACCGACTGCCCTGCGCGCGACGTGGTCGACCACGTGACCAGCAGGTGGGGTATCTGGGTGCTGATCTCCTTGCGGAGCACCGACCTTCGGTTTTACGAGCTGCGCGACAGCATCCAGGGCATCAGCGAGAAGATGCTCGCTCAGACACTGCGCGCACTGGTCCAGGACGACCTGGTCTGGCGGAAGGTCGAGCCGACGACACCACCCCAAGTCACCTACGGGCTGACTGAGTTCGGCCAGGATGTCGGTGCGCCGCTGACGGACTTGTTCGACCGGATCACACAGCGGCTGGCAGCCAGCGGGACGTCCGCCGCGGAGCGGCTGAGCGCAACAGGTCAAGCGAAGCAGCTGACCACCCCAGGCCCTCAACAGCTTCATCATCTCGACGACGAACACTGACCGTGACAGCAGAACGGTTCGTGCGTGCCCTCAGCACGGACCAGTGGCAGAAAGGCCGCGCCACCAAGACACTGTCCATGGAGGACCTGTCCCACGTGTGGCTCACTCCAACGAGTGAACAGGCTGCCCAGCCGGTCCAAGTTCCGTGGCCGAGCGGCCACGGAACGGCCACCGGGCGTGAAATCCGGCCAGCCAATCTGAGATCCCACACGATCCCTTGGAATCGATCATCTAGGGCCGCTCCAGCCATCCCCGTACGAAGACGGCCTGCCCGACATGCTGGAGATCGTCGGAGACGATGCTGACCAGCCGCACCCCCAGCGTCACGGCCGGGGTCCACGCCTCGTCGACGATCCGTCCGAGATCGGCGTCCTTGAGCGTACGGAGATACGCGACCGTCCGGTCGTGGACGGCGTCGTGGTATCCGGCGAGCAGTTCCGCCGTGACGCCGCCGAGTTTCGCCACGTCCTTGGCGGAGTGCCCGTAGCCGGTGGCGCCCGGCCGGAACGACAGTCCGAACCGCCCGTGCCAGTCCTCCGCCGTCCACACCTGCTCCGTACCTGCGGCATCCGCGATGTGGTCGTCCTGGACCCGGGTGAGATGCCAGACGAGCCAGGCGATCGAATTCGCCCCGTCGTCGATCCGCACCTCCAGCTCGTCGGGCGAGAGCCCGCCGACCGCTTCGTGGACCGTCTCGCGGATACGGCCGAAGGCGTCGATGAGCAGATCCGCGCTCGGGCTGGACGGGGTGTCGGTCATGGCGGGCTCCCTCGCTCCTCCGGACTTTCCCGGACTTCTCCGTCGGGTCGTTCCCGTACGATGGCGCGCGCGGGTGGCCCCGGCAACTCCAGGGTCGCCCCCGCCGGACCCCGGAGTGCGGTGCACCGCGGTGACATCAGCCGCTCCGCGGCGGGCGGCTCCTTCGGGGCAAACATCGCCGGTCGCGGTACTAGGGCGTGTTTCGAAAGTCCAGCCTGGCCCGCGACGCCTGGCACGCACGCTCGCCGCGTTGTCGGAGTCGTCCACGTACGTCCGGGCCATCGAGGGTGCCGATCCTCCGCCTTGCGATCGCGCTCGGCATCCGAAGGAGGATTCAGTGCGCCGAGACGGAGCGAGCGGAGCGAGCGCAGTGCACCAGACGCCGCAGGCCCGCCCTACGGGCGGACGGCGCTACTTTCGAAACACGCCCTAGGTGTTCTGTCCACGGAGGTTGGTGACAGCAATCACGGCGGGGTGATCTTGAACGAGTGAGGGCCTTCCGGGTTCG
>NZ_JBHZEJ010000123.1:0-9166 GCF_042756365.1 Streptomyces sp. NPDC059092 | reverse complement strand
GTCGCTGGGGTGCCCCCGGCCGGCCCCACCCGGTGGCGCGGGCGCGGGGGGGCACACTCTTCCTCGGTCGCCCGCCCGGCTCCTCGCACGTCAGGCTGCGGCGCGGGAGCCGACCGCCCGGACGAGGGGAGCCAGCTCGGGGTTGCTCGCCGCCTCGTCCAGGGCCTCGCGCAGCGCGGTGTCGTTGGTGGGGCGCGCCGCGGCGAGCAGGCGCAGCCCCGCCTCGCTCACATCGGTGTAGATGCCGCGCCGGTCCGTGGGGCAGAGGTAGCGCGTGAGCAGCCCCCGGTCCTCCAGCCGGGTGACCAGCCGGGTGGTCGCGCTCTGGCTGAGTACGACGGCCTCGGCGACCTGCTTCATCTGGAGATGGCCGCCCTCGCCGTCGTGCTGGCGGCTGAGGACGTTCAGCAGGGAGTACTCGCGGACGCTGAGATCGTGCCCCGTCCGGAGCGCCCGCTCGATGTGCGCCTCGATCCTGCCGTGCAGCAGGGAGAGGGCGCACCAGCCCTGGGCGAGCCCGGTGAGCGCGGTGTCCGTGGCGGTCATGGCTTCCTCCTGCGTGCGGGGCGTAGGGCTCCCGGCTGCGTGCGGGGCGTAGGACTCCCAGGATAGGCCATCTCTGCAATAGAGCGCGTTTGCCTATAGTCCGCGTCTGCAAGTATTGTCCACGCTTGTAAGACGCTCACGCAATCGTTCGGCCGTCGATCGTCGGCCGGAAAGGTGACTCCATGCCACTCGCGCTCCTCGCGCTGGCCGTCGGCGCGTTCGGGATCGGGACCACCGAGTTCGTGATCATGGGACTGCTCCCGGAGGTGGCCGCCGCCTACGGCGTCCCGATCCCCACCGCCGGGCTCCTGGTCAGCGGCTACGCGCTCGGGGTGGTCGTGGGCGCGCCGCTGATGACCGTCCTCGGCACCCGGATCAGCCGCAAACGGATGCTGATGCTGCTGATGGGGCTCTTCGTCGCGGGCAACGTGCTCTCCGCGCTCGCCCCCACCTTCGGCGTGATGCTCGCGGGCCGGGTCGTCGCCTCACTCGCCCACGGGGCGTTCTTCGGGATCGGCTCCGTCGTCGCCGCGGGCATGGTCGCGCCGAGCCGGAAGGCCGGCGCCATCGCGATGATGTTCACGGGGCTGACCGTCGCCAATGTCGTCGGCGTGCCGCTCGGCACCTTCATCGGCCAGAACGCGGGCTGGCGGGTCACCTTCCTCGCCGTCGCGGGGCTCGGGGTGCTGGGGCTCGCGGGTATCGCCCGGTTCATACCGGAGCAGCCCAGGGCCGAAGGCGTACGGCTGCGCCACGAACTCGCCGCCTTCCGCAACGTACAGGTGCTCCTCGCCATGGCGATGACCGTGCTCGGCTTCGGCGGGGTCTTCGCCGCGATCACCTACATCACCCCGATGATGACCGGCACCGCCGGGTTCGCGGACTCGTCGGTCACCTGGCTGCTGGTGCTCTTCGGCCTCGGTATGGTCGGCGGCAACCTGATCGGCGGGCGGCTGGCCGACCGCCGGCTGATGCCGCTGCTCCAGGTCTCCCTCGGCGCGCTCGCCGTCGTACTGGCGCTGTTCACCCTCACGGCCCACCACAAGGCCGCCGCCGCCGTGACCCTCGTACTGATCGGGGCCCTCGGCTTCGCGACCGTACCGCCGCTCCAGAAGCGCGTCCTCGACCAGGCGTCCGCCGCCCCGACCCTGGCGTCCGCCGTCAACATCGGCGCGTTCAACCTGGGCAACGCGCTGGCCGCGTGGCTCGGAGGGCTCGTCATCGCCGCCGGACACGGCTACACCGCCCCGAACTGGGTGGGTGCCGCGCTGGCCGCCTCCGCGCTCGTCCTCGCCGTCGTCTCCGCCGCGCTGGAGCGCCGTACGCCGACTGCCGGGCGCTCGCGGCGCGCGGCGCCGGTGGCGTCGGTACGTTGAGACCGGTGTGACCGTTACGCCCCCTTTCTCCGTCCGTCCGGAGAACAAGACCCGACAGGCCGGTCGGACAGACCGGACCCGAAGAAGAGGAAACACCATGACCTCCGTCCCCCACGTCGTCCTCAACAACGGCGTCAGGATCCCGCAGCTCGGCTTCGGTGTCTTCCAGGTCGGCGACGCGGAGACCACCGACGCGGTCCTCGCCGCGCTGGAGACGGGCTACCGCAGCATCGACACGGCCGCCGTGTACGGCAACGAGCCGGGCGTCGGCCGCGCCCTCGCCTCCGCCGGGGTGCCGCGCGACGAACTGTTCGTCACCACCAAACTCTGGAACGACGACCAGGGGTACGACGCGGCCCTCACCGCCTTCGACGCGAGCCTGGCCAGGCTCGGCCTCGACCAGGTGGACCTGTACCTCATTCACTGGCCCACCCCCGAGCGCGACCGGTACGTCGACACCTGGCGCGCGCTGGAGAAGCTGCTGGCGGACGGCAGGACCCGCGCCATCGGCGTGTCCAACTTCCAGCCCGCTCACCTCCAGCGGCTGCTGGACGAGACGGGGATCGTCCCTGCCGTGAACCAGATCGAGCTGCACCCCGGCCTCCAGCAGGCCGTGCTGCGCGACTTCCACGCCCAGCACGACATCGCGACCGAGGCGTGGAGCCCGCTGGCGCAGGGGGCTCTGCTCAAGGACGGGACGATCACGGAGATCGCCCGGCGCCTGGGCAGGACACCCGCCCAGGTGGTGCTGCGCTGGCACCTCCAGCTCGGGAACATCGTGATCCCCAAGTCCGCCACGCCCGCGCGGATCCGGGAGAACTTCGACGTCCTCGGCTTCGAGCTGACCGACGACGACCTCGACGCGCTGACCGCGCTCGACCGCGGCATGCGCACGGGCCCGGACCCCGACACCCTCAACTGAGCCGGTCGCAAGGCCGGTCGCGCGGGTGTACCTCGCTCGCGTGGCCGGCCCCGCCGCGCGCGGGCGGCGGTCTCAGGCGCCGTCCTCCGGATTCCAGTCCAGCAGGCGCACCTTCGCCACCGTCCGCACATGGCGGCGCATCGCGGCGGCCGCCGCCTTGCCCCGCCGGCCCTCGATCGCTTCGAGGATCGCGCGGTGCTGCGCCAGCGACCGCGCCGGGCGGCCGGGCTGCCGCAGGGACTCGTGGCGGCTCTCCGTGATCTGCTCGGAGATGGAACGCATGAACTCGGCGAGCAGGGTGCTGTGCGCGGCAGCGGTCACCGCGGCGTGGAAGAGGCGGTCGCCCTCCACGCCGTGGCGGCCCGCCGCGATCTCCTGCTCCATGTGCCGCAGCGCGTCGTGCAGCGCGGCCAGATCCGGTTCCGTGTGCCGCTCGGCGGCGAGTTCGGCGAGCTTGGTCTCCAGCGCCTCGCGGGCCTCCAGCACGTCCGGGAGCCGCCGTCTGCGCTCCACCAGCCGCTCGACCGGCTCCGGGTCGAGACTGTCCTTGCGCAGATACGTGCCGCCGCCGTGCCGCACCTCGACCAGCCCCTGGACCTCCAGGACCACGATCGCCTGCTTGACGGAGGCGCGGCTGACACCGAGCCGCTGTGCCAACTCCCGTTCGGGCGGCAGCCGGTCGCCCGAGCCGAGCCCTCCCTCGGTGACATAGCTGCGCAGCCGGTCGAGGACCTGCTCGTACAAGCGCGGCCGGGCCATCGGACGCAGGGGGTCTGCCGGGTTCTCCCGCGGCGTCGCCACGGACCGTCGCTCGTCGGACATCCGGACGCCCCTCCCTGGGTCGATGTCTCGCCCGTTTCCTCCCGGTCCCGGGCGCGTCAGCCTAACACCGGGCGGTCAAGTGGCTGAGCCAATTCCCGTCCGATCCCTTGACGCCCGTCCCGGCCGATGGCCAATGTGGTCCAGCCACTTGGCCAGTGGTCCAGTCAGCCGCTCGACCCCTTGACCCGCGCGCCAGTCGGTCGTCGGCCCATTCCTCCCCGCATCGAGGGACCCAGGGACGGGAGCCCGCGCCATGTCCGCCGAACTCATCTCGATTCTTGTGCTGGTGGTGGTCTTCGTGATCGCCACCACCCGGTCCATCAACATGGGCGCGCTCGCCTTCGCCGCCGCGTTCGGCGTCGGAGAACTCGTCGCCGGCCTCGACGCGAAGGGCATCTTCGCGGGCTTCCCCGGCGATCTCTTCGTCGTTCTCGTCGGCGTCACCTACCTCTTCGCGATCGCCCGCGCCAACGGCACCACGGACTGGCTCGTCCATGCCGCGATCCGGCTGGTGCGCGGGAGGATCGCGCTGATCCCGTGGGTGATGTTCGCGATCACCGCGCTGCTGACCGCGATCGGAGCCGTCTCCCCGGCGGCCGTCGCGATCGTCGCGCCGATCGCGCTGAGCTTCGCCGCGCGCTACGGCATCAGCCCGCTGCTGATGGGCGCCATGGTCGTGCACGGGGCCCAGGGCGGCGGATTCTCGCCGATCAGCATCTACGGAACGATCGTCAACGGCATCGTCGAACGCGAGAAGCTCCAGGGCAGTCCGCTCACCCTTTTCCTCGCCTCGCTCGCGGTCAATCTCGTCATCGCCGGAATCGTCTTCGTCTGCTGCGGCGGGCTCGCACTGCGCGGCACCCGGTCCGGGCCGGCGCTGGACGGCGCGGTGAGCGACGACGGCAAGGAGCGCGAGGGGGAGGCGGGTTCGCAGCTCACCCCCGCCCGTACGGCCACCCTCGCCGCCCTGGTCGCGCTCGTCGTCGCCGTCCTCGCCTTCGATCTCGACGCCGGCCTCTGCGCCATCACCCTCGCCGTCCTCCTCAGCGCCTGCTGGCCCGACACCAGCCGCAGGGCGGTCGGCGAGATCGCCTGGCCGACCGTGCTGCTGATCTGCGGCGTCCTCACCTACGTCGGTGTCATGGAGGAACTGGGCACGATCGACTACGCGGGCAACGCCGTCGGCGGCATCGGCATCCCGCTCCTCGCCGCCGTACTGCTCTGCTACATCGGCGCGATCGTCTCCGCGTTCGCCTCGTCCGTCGGCATCATGGGGGCGCTCATCCCGCTCGCCGTTCCCTTCCTCGCCCAGGGCGAGATCGGCGCGATCGGCATGATCACGGCGCTCGCGATCTCCGCGACCGTCGTCGACGTCAGCCCCTTCTCCACCAACGGCGCCCTGGTGCTGGCCGCCGCGCCCGACGTCGACCGTGAGCGTTTCTTCCGGCAGCTCATGGCGTACGGGGGGATCGTGGTGGCGGCGGTACCCGCCGCTGTCTGGCTGCTGCTGGTGGTGCCAGGCTTCGGATGACCGGTCAGACCCGTCCACAGCAAGGAGAACGACGCGTGTCCCCTCTCTTCCCGGCCCTTGCCGCCCGCTCGCGGCGCCCCGCGCTCCGGTTCGGCGACCGTACGCTCACCCACGCCGAACTGGCCGACGCGGCCGGCTCCCTGGCCCGCCGGCTCACGGGTGAGCGGCGGGTCGCGGTCTGGGCCACCCCCACCCTCGGCACGGCGGTGGGGGTGGTGGCGGCGCTGCTTGCCGGGGTCCCCGTCGTCCCCGTCAACCCCAGGAGCGGCGAAAAGGAACTGGCCCACATCGTCGCGGACAGCGCCCCCTCCCTCGTCATCGCGGAGCCCGGCGTGGCGCTGCCGCCCGCACTCGCCGCACTGGAACGCGTCGACGCCACGGCGGACGTGACGGGCACCGGGACCGGGGACGCGGGGGAGGCCGGGAGCGGGGACGGGACCGGGGCCTTCCCCGAGCCCCCGCCGGAAGCCCCCGCGCTGATCGTCTACACCTCGGGCACCACCGGGCCGCCCAAGGGCGCGGTCCTGCCCCGCCGCGCCCTCACCGCCACCCTCGACGCGCTGGAGGACGCCTGGCAGTGGACCGCCGACGACATCCTGGTCCACGCGCTGCCCCTGTTCCACGTCCACGGGCTGATCCTCGGCATCCTCGGCCCGCTGCGCCGGGGCGGCTCCGTCACCCACCTCGGACGGTTCGACACCGCGGGCGTCGCCCGGGAGCTGTCCTCGGGCGCCACCATGCTGTTCGGCGTGCCCACGATGTACCACCGCATCGCCGAGACGCTCGCCGACGACCCCGCGCTCGCCGAGGCGCTGGCCGGCGCGCGGCTCCTGGTGTCGGGCTCGGCGCCGCTGCCCGTCCACGACCACCGGCGGATCGCCGCGGCGACCGGCCGCCGGGTCGTCGAGCGGTACGGCATGACGGAGACCCTGATGAACACGAGCGTCCGCGCGGACGGCGAACCGCGCGCCGGGACGGTCGGCGTCCCGCTGCGCGGGGTCGAACTCCGGCTGGTCGACGAGGCGGGCGCCGCCATCGAGGCGTACGACGGGGAGAGCGTCGGCGAGATCCAGGTCCGCGGCCCGAACCTCTTCACGGAGTACCTGAACCGTCCCGAGGCGACCGAAGCGGCCTTCACCGACGGCTGGTTCCGCACCGGCGACATGGCGATCAGGGATCCCGACGGCTCTGTCCGCATCGTCGGCCGCAAGGCCACCGACCTGATCAAGAGCGGCGGTTACAAGATCGGCGCGGGCGAGATCGAGAACGTCCTGCTGGAGCATCCCGGGGTACGGGAGGCCGCCGTCACCGGCGAACCCGACCCGGACCTCGGCGAGCGGATCGTCGCCTGGATCGTGCCCGCGCGCCCCGAAGCCCCGCCGACGGAGAAGGAGTTGGCCGACCATGTCGCCGGGCAGCTCTCCGCGCACAAGCGCCCGCGCACCGTGCGCTATCTGGACGCGCTGCCACGCAACGACATGGGGAAGATCATGAAGCGGTCGCTCCATGGCTGAGCGGCGCGGCGCGCGGGCGGCGATCGCGGCGGTCCTCGGCCCGGACGGCGGACCCTTCACCGAACTCCCGCCGTCCGAGGGGGTGTCCGCGCAGGACGGGCCGCTCGGCTGGGACGGGTACGACGCCGCGCGGGCCCGGGCGGCGGACCGTACCGGCGAGCGGGAGTCAGCCGTCTGCGGCACCGGCCGGATCGGCGCCACCGAAGCGGTCGTCATCTCCTTCGAGTTCGGTTTCCTCGGCGGCTCCCTCGGCGAGCGCGCCGGCGACCGGCTGGAGGCCGCCTACCGCCACGCGCGCGAGCGGCGGCTGCCGGTCGTCTCCCTGATCGCGACCGGCGGCAGCCGCATGCAGGAGGGCATGCGCGCGCTGCTCCAACTCCAGCGCGTGGCCCGCCACACCGCGCTGACCCGGGCGGCCGGGCTCGCCCAGCTCGCGGTGGTGCGCGACCCGACGACCGGCGGCGGCTGGGCCACCCTGGGCGCGGGCGCCGATGTCGTCCTCGCGCTGCCCGGCGCCCAGATCGGCTTCGCGGGGTCACGGGTACGCCCGGCGGACGCCGATCCGTACGCGTACACCGCCGAGGCGCAGCTCGCCGCCGGCCAGATCGACGCGGTGGTGCGCGAGGACGGACTGGCCGCGACGGCCGGCCGCTGGCTGGCGCTGCTCACCGGCGGCGGAGCGCACGCGGCGGACGGCCGGACCGACGGCGCCGCGCCGCCGCCCGCCGCGCTCGGCGGGGCCGGTCCCGCCGCCACCGGATGGGACGCGGTCCTGGCGGCCCGGTCGCCCGGACGGCCGCGCGCCGCCGCCTATCTGGACGCGTACTTCGACCACCGCGAGGAGATCCGCGGCGACCGCTGCGGCGGTACGGACCCCGGGATGCTCTGCGGTTTCGGCCGCAGGGAGGGGCGGACGGTCGCCTACGCCGCGCAGTGCGGCACCGCCACGCTTCCGGCCGGATACCGCACGGCCGCCCGGCTGATCCGGCTCGCGGAACGGCTGGGTGTCCCCGTACTGACCCTGGTGGACACCCCGGGCGCGGCCAACGACGCGCAGGCGGAGCGTACGGGGGCGGGGGCCGCCATCGCGGATCTCTTCGCGGCCGTGGCCACCGCCCGGGTGCCCGTCACCACGCTGCTGATCGGCGAGGGCGGTTCGGGCGGCGCGCTCGCCCTGTCCGCTCCTGACAACACCTGGGCCACACCGGACAGTTACTTCTCCGTCATCGCACCCGAACTCGCCACCGCCATCCTCAAGCGTGATCCCGGGCGCATCCGGGCGACGGCGGACCAACTCCGGCTGAGGCCACAGGACCTGGTGTCCCTGGGAGTGGTACGCGGCATCGTGCCCGGACGGGACGGGCAGGACCGGAGGGAACGGGACGGGTGAGAGGACCGATTCTCATGGGCCTCTCACCAGCCGTTCAGACAATATGCCTAAGCTGAGGGCCGTGACTTACACGACGCCGCCCGGCTGGCATCCCGATCCGGGGCACACAGGTGACGGTCCGCGCCAGGAACGCTGGTGGGACGGGTCCGCGTGGACCGACGAACTCCGCGCCACCCCCACCGGCCAGTGGGACCCACCGGCCGCACCGCCCTACCCCCTCGCGCCCCCGCCGGCACCGCGGAACAACGGACGGCGGATCGCTCTCGGGGCGACCGCCGCGGTGGTCGCCCTGGCCCTCGCGGGCGGCTTCTACCTGCTCGGACGCGACGGCGGACAGAGCGACGCCGCGGGCAGGTCGGGCTCCGGCTCCGCGCCGTCCACGGCGCCCTCGCCGCCGGGGCAGGGCTCCCCGGACCCCGACGGCCCCGGCGGCTCCGGCGGTTCCGGCGGCGGGGAGAGCGGCGGGCCCCAGCAGCCGCAGACCGAGGACGGCTTCGCCACCGACGGCGCCAGCGGCATCAGCCTCCCCGTACCGGACGGCTGGACCGGCGAGTCCGGGCCGGTCGGCGCCGGGGTGACCACCGGAAAGTACGACTGCCCCGGGGACACCTCGCAGTCCTGCGTACGGGGCGGTGTGTTCTCCGTTCCGGCCGCCGCGCTGAAGATCACCGCCACCACGGCCAAGGCGGCGGCCGAGCAGGACATCGACACCAACGCCAAGGAGTCGTACGGCGGTACGACCTACGGTGAGATCTCCTCGCACGAGCAGCTCAAGTCGGAGGCGGTCACCGTCGCCGGGCAGAAGGGCTACCTGGTGCGGTGGAAGGTGGTCACGAGCAAGGGCGACGACGGCTACGTGCAGTCGCTGGTCTTCCCCTCCCCGTCCTCGCCGGACCTGCTGGTCGTGGTCCGCTCCGGCTTCGACGTCAACGACAAGGCGCCCGAGCTGTCCGTCATGGACGAGATCACCCAGGGGATCAAGAAGGCCGCGGGGACCGGCGCGGGCGGGACCGGCCGGGGGGTCTGACCGCACCTCACCCCGTCGGACGGAGCAGTGGCGCGGGC
>NZ_JBHZEJ010000122.1:0-9385 GCF_042756365.1 Streptomyces sp. NPDC059092 | reverse complement strand
AGGTGGTCGGCGAGGCGTTGTGCTTGGTCGCGTAGGGCGGTGGGGGTGCGGGCGGAGAGCAGTACGGGGACCACGGGCAGCGAGCCGAAGACGGGGATCGGGTCTTCCGGTGGGGTGGCGTTGTCCGCGTCCGACGGTTCGGGGGCGGGTGCTTCTTCCAGGACCACATGCGCATTCGTCCCACTCACACCGAACGACGAGACCGCCGCCCGCCGAGGCCGGTCGGCCGCGGGCCACGGGACGGGCTCGGTCAGCAGCCGGACCGCCCCGGCCGACCAGTCGACACGCGAGGAGGGCCGGTCCACGTGCAGGGTGGCGGGCAGCGCTCCGTTGCGCATCGCCATCACCATCTTGATGACACCTGCGATGCCCGCCGCCGTCTGGGTGTGGCCGATGTTCGACTTCACGGACCCGAGCCACAACGGGCGGTCGGCGGGCCGGTCCTGACCGTAGGTCGCAAGGAGTGCCTGTGCCTCGATCGGGTCACCCAACCGGGTGCCGGTGCCGTGTGCCTCGACCACGTCCACGTCGGCCGCCGACAGCCCCGCGTCGGCGAGTGCCTGCCGGATCACCCGCTGCTGGGAGGGTCCGTTCGGCGCCGTCAGCCGACTGCTGGCCCCGTCCTGGTTGACCGCGGAGCCGCGCATCACGGCGAGGACCTGATGGCCGTTGCGGCGGGCGTCGGACAGCCGCTCCAGCAGCAGTACGCCCACACCCTCGGCCCACCCGGTGCCGTCCGCCGCCTCGGCGAACGCCTTGCACCTGCCGTCCGGGGCGAGCCCCCGCTGCCGGGAGAAGTCGACGAACATGAACGGCGTGGCCATCACTGCGACGCCCGCTGCGAGCGCCAGCGAGCACTCGCCCTGGCGGAGGGCCTGGCACGCCTGGTGCAACGCCACGAGAGCCGAAGAGCAGGCGGTGTCGACCACGACGGACGGCCCTTCGAGCCCCAGCGTGTAGGAGACGCGGCCCGAGATGACGCTGAGGGTGTTGCCGGTGAGGACATGCCCCGCGAGCTCCTCCGGCACCTGGTGCGAGCCCGGCACCACGTAGGACTGGGAGCCGGCGCCCACGAACACCCCGGTCCGGCTGCCGCGCAGCGACACCGGGTCGACGCCCGCCCGTTCGACGGCCTCCCACGACGTCTCCAGCAGCAGCCGCTGCTGCGGATCCATGGCCAGGGCCTCGCGTGGCGAGATCCCGAAGAAACCGGCGTCGAACCCGGCCGGGTCGGTGAGGAATCCGCCGTCGCGCACATAGCTGTTTCCCGTGTGTTCCGGGTCCGGGTCGTAGAGGGCGTCGACGTCCCAGCCGCGATTGTCGGGAAACGGGCCTATCGCGTCGGTGCCCTCCTCGACGAGTCGCCACAGATCCTCGGGGGACGACACTCCACCGGGGTACCGGCACGCCATTCCGACGAGGGCGATCGGCTCACGGCCGCTCTCCTCGGAGTCCCTCAGACGCCGACGGGTGCGGTGGAGTTCGGCGGTCACCCATTTGAGGTGCTCCAGCAGTTTCTCGTTGTCGCTCATGAAGGTTGCACCACCAGAAGATCGGTTCGGTTGGGGAGTCGGTGTGCGCGGCATTGCGCTCAAGGAGCGCCGAACTCCTTCTGGATGAAGGCGAAGACCTCGTCCGCCGACGCCGATTCGAGGCTTTCCGCGACGTCCTCCTCACCGCTTGTGCCGGACTCGTCGCCCCATGCGGCCAGCAGGCTCCGCAGCCGCGTGGTGACGGACTCGTGCTCCGTACCGCCCAGCGCGGTGGCCTTCAAGGCCGCCTCCAGCCGGTCGAGTTCACCGTGCACGGCCATGGCCTCGGCGCCCTCGGTGTCGCACAGCGACGACCAGAGATGGTCGGCCAGGACCACCGGGGACGGGTGGTCGAACACCAGGGTGGGCGGCAGTCGCAGGGATGTCGCCGCCATCAGCCGGTTGCGCAGCTCGACGGCGGTGAGCGAGTCGAGCCCGGCCTCCAGGAAACCGCCGTCCGGCCGCACCGCGTCCGGAGACGGGTGGCCCAGCACGGCGGCGGTGTGGCCGCGTACCACCGAGAGGAGTTCACGCTTCTGGTCATGCGGGGGCAGCGTGGCCAGCCGCCCCGCGAGCGCGTCACCGGGCTCCGGCGCGGTGACGGCGCCGTCACGCCGGACGAGGGCGGGCACGAGCGCGCGCAGTACGGCGGGGACGGGCGTGTCGGCGCCGCGCATCCGCGTCAGGTCCAGGTAGGCCGTGAGCAGTACCGGCTCGTCGGACCGAGTCGCGGCGTCGAACAGTTCCAGCGCCTGTGCCGAGTCCATCGGCGACAGCCCGAACCGGGTGATGCGGGCGAGTTCGGCGTCGCCGAGCCGGCCGCTCATGCCGCCGTCGGCCCACAGGCCCCACGCCATCGAGACAGCGGAGCGCCCCCCGCTCCTGCGGAGTTGGGCGAGCGCGTCGAGGAAGGCGTTCGCCGCCGCGTAGTTGCCCTGCCCCGCGGCCCCCAGGGCGCCGGCCGCCGAGGAGAAGAGCACGAACAGCGACAGGTCGAGGTCCCGGGTCAGGTCGTGCAGGTGCCACGCCGCGTCGGCCTTCGGCCGGAACACCCCGCGGATCCGCTCGGCGTCCAGCGACCCGACGAGGCCGTCGTCCACCACGCCCGCCGTGTGCACGACGGCGACCAGCGGCCGTCCGGCGGGGACAGCGGCCAGCGTGGCCGCGAGGGAGTCCCTGTCACCCACGTCGCAGGCGGCCACGGTGGCGGTGGCGCCGTACTCGGCCAGTTCGGCGACGAACTCCTCGGCGCCGTCCGCCGAGCGGCCCCGGCGGCTCAGCAGAAGCAGGTGCCGCGCGCCCCTTTCCCGGACGAGGTGCCGGGCGACGTGGCGGCCGAGCGCACCGGTACCGCCGGTGATCAGCACGGTGCCCTCCGGGTCCAGTGCGACATCGTCCGCGACGGGCGTGGGTGCGCGCCGCAGCCTCGGCACCCGGACCGTTCCGTCGCGCACCAGCAGTTGCGGCTCGTCGGACTCCCAGGCCAGGGCCAGCTCGTCGGTGACCGACCCGGGAGTGTCGAGGTCGAGCAGCGTGAACCGGCCGGGGTGCTCCGACTGGGCCGACCGTGCCAGGCCCCACAGCGCCGCCCGCGCCGGGTCGGGCGCCTCGTCCGCGACGGCCACCGCCCGGCTCGTGACGAGGACGAGTCGCGTCGAGTCGAACCGCTCCTCGTCCAGCCAGGCGTGCAGCAGGCCGAGTCCCCGATCGAGGATGGCCGCGGCGTCCACGGCGGGATCCAGGCCGGCGACGGCGTCGACGGGCGCGAGGACCACGTCGGGGACGGGCTCGGTGCTCGCGGCGAGCGCCGCGTGATCCGTGTGGTGGCGCACCTCCAGTCCGAGGCCCCGCAGCGCGGTGGTGAGACCGCGCTCGTCGGTGCCGAGGACCGCGTACGAGGCGGCGCGGCGCTGCCGGGTCGCGGGGCGGGGCGGCTCCCACTCGGTACGGAACACCGCGTCGTGCCGGGCGAAACGGATGGTGGCCAGCTGCTGGGGCGACACCGGGCGCATGGCGACCGAGTCCGCCTGCGCGACCAGGCGGCCGTCCTGGTCGGCCATGGTGAGCGCCATCTGGTCGGTGCCGGTCGGGGACAGCCGTACGCGCAGGGCCGAGGCGCCGTGGGCGTGCACCGACATGCCGGTCCAGGAGAACAGCATCCGTACCCGGCTCGCGTCGGTGTCCTCGGGGTTCGCGTCCGCCCTGCCCTTGACGATCACAGGGTGGAACACGGCGTCGAGCAGGCCCGGGTGCAGGCCGAAGCGCCGGGCGTCGGCGTGGAACTCCTCCGGCAGCGACACCTCCGCGAACAGGTCGCCGTCGAGCTGCCAGACCGCGCGCAGCCCACGGAACGCGGAGCCGTAGGCGACGGCGGCCGGGTCCATCGCCTCGTACATGCCGGTCATCTCCAGCGGGACGGCGCCTTCGGGCGGCCAGACGCCGGAGAGCGGGGCGAGCAGTCCCTCGTCGACGGCCTGCGGGCCCTGGGCGAGCACACCGCTGGCGTGGTGCGTCCACGGTTCGTCCGCGGTGGCGTCCTCCGGCCGTGAGTTCACCGTGAAGGTGCGCCTGTCGCCGTCGTCGGCGGCGGCCACCCGCAGCTGCACGTGGACCGCGTCCTGCTCGGCGAAGACGAGCGGGGTGGAGAGGGTCAGGTCGTCGAGCACGGTGCACCCGAGCCGCTCGCCCGCCCTGAGGGCGAGTTCCACCATCCCCGTTCCGGGGAAGACGACGCGCTCCAGCAGCATGTGCCCGGCGAGCCACGGGTGGGTCGGCAGGGAGAGCCGCCCCGTGAACAGGTGCTCGTCGCTGCCGGCGATGCCGATGGTGGCGCCGAGGAACGGGTGCTCGGTCGCGCTCAGGCCGACCGCCTTGGCGTCGACCGGTCCCGCCGCCGGGGTGGGCCAGTAGCGGCTGCGCTGGAAGGGGTAGGTGGGCAGGTCGACGACGCGGGCGTCGGCGCCGCTGAACTGCGCCGCCCAGTCGACGGCGACCCCCCTGGCGTGGGCGAGCCCCAGCCCGGCCAGCAGCGCCGCGGCATCGGGCCGGTCGCGCCGCAGGGTGGCCACCGCCCCCTGGGACGCGGTCCCGGAAGCCGATTCGGCCGCCAGGCAGTCCTCCACCATCGGGGTCAGCACCGCGTCCGGGCCGATTTCGAGGAATACGGTGTCCGCCCGCCGTTCCGGGGCGGCCATGGTGGTGACGGCGTCGCTGAACCGCACGGTCTTGCGTACCTGGTCGACCCAGTAGCCGGCCGAGCCGAACTGTTCGAGGGTGGCGGTCAAGCCCGTCACGGTGGAGACCACCGGCACCGTCGGCGTCTGGGCCCGCGCCGCCACCTGAGCCGCGATGTCGCGGAAGGCTGGCAGCATGGGATCCATCAGCACGGAGTGGAAGGCGTGACTGACCCGCAGCCGGGACGTGCGCAGACCGCGTTCCCGCCAGGTCTCGCCCAGCCGGAGCACCTCGGACTCGTCGCCGGAGACCACCACGGAACCGGGGCTGTTGACCGCGGCGACGCTGACCAGGCCGGTCAGGTCGGCACCGATGTCCGCTTCGGACCCGGCGACCGCGAGCATCGCGCCCCCGGACGGCAGCGCCTGCATCAGCCCGGCGCGGGCCGCGACCAGCGTCGCCGCGTCCTCCAGGGAGAACACCCCCGCGGCATGCGCGGCGGCGAGTTCGCCGATGGAGTGCCCCGCGAGCACGTCGGGCCGTACGCCCCAGGACTCCAGCAGCCGGAAGAGCGCCACTTCGGTGGCGAAGAGTGCCGGTTGGGCCACACCGGTCCGGTCGAGCTCCTCCCCGGTGAGGTCGACGGCGGGCAGGCCCAGTTCGGCGGTCGCGTGCCGCAGTGCCGCCGTGGCCTCGTCGAACGCGGAAGCGTACGCCGGGAACCGGTCGTGCAGCTCCCGCCCCATACCCGGCCGCTGGCTGCCCTGGCCGGAGAACACCATCGCGACCTTCGTGGACCCCGCGGCGGGCAGCACCGGCCGCTGGACCACCTCGTCCAGCCCGGCGAGCAGTCCCTCGCGATCCGCCGCCACCACGACGGCCCGGTGCTCGAAGACCGAGCGGGACAGCACCGAGGACAACGCCACGTCCACGAGCCGGGTCCGGGGCCGCGACCGTATCCACTCCTGCCAACGCGACGCCTGGTCGCGCAGCGCTTCGGCGGACCGGGCCGACAGCACCACCGGCACGGCCGGTCCGCCGTCGCCGGGGGCGGCGCCCTCCGCCGTGCCGTCGGCGCCGGCGTTGTCGTCGGCGTTGCCCTCGTGCTCGTGCTCGTGTCCGTTCTCGTATTCCGGCACCTGTTCCAGCACGACGTGGGCGTTGGTGCCGCTGATCCCGAAGGAGGACACGGCCGAGCGGCGCGGCCTGTCGGACTCCGGCCAGGACGTCCGCTCGGCGAGCAGCCGTACCGTGCCGGCCGACCAGTCGACATGTGTGGACGGCTCGTCGACGTGCAGGGTGCGGGGCAGCACACCATGCCGCATCGACATGACCATCTTGATCACACCCGCGACGCCCGCCGCGGCCTGTGTGTGGCCGATGTTGGACTTCACCGACCCGAGCAGCAGCGGCCTTTCCTCCGGCCGGTCCTGACCGTACGTCGCCATGAGCGCCTGGGCCTCGATGGGGTCGCCGAGGCTGGTCCCCGTGCCGTGTGCCTCCACGGCGTCCACGTCGCCGAAGGACAGACCCCCGTTGGCCAGTGCCTGACGGATCACCCGTTCCTGCGCCGGCCCGTTCGGCGCGGTCAGCCCGTTCGACGCGCCGTCCTGGTTGACCGCCGAGCCCCGTACCACCGCCAGCACCCGGTGGCCGTTGCGCCGCGCCTCCGACAGCCGCTCCAGGACGACGACGCCCACACCCTCGGCCGAGCCGAACCCGTCCGCCGCCTCGGCGAACGCCTTGCTCCTGCCGTCCGGTGACAGCGCACCCTGCCGGGAGAACTCCACGAACATCGCCGGTGTCGACATCACCGTCACACCCGCGGCCAGCGCCAACGAGCACTCGCCCAGCCGCAGGGCCTGTACGGCCAGGTGCGTCGCCACCAGCGACGACGAACACGCCGTGTCCACGGTGATGGCCGGTCCTTCCAGACCGAGCAGGTACGCCAGCCGGCCGGAGGCGACACTCGGGGTGTTCCCGGTGGCCAGGTGCCCCTCGGCGCCCTCGACCGAGTTCGCGAGCCCGGCGCCGTACTCGTTGTAGGACAGTCCGACGTAGACGCCGGTCGAGCTTCCGCGCAGCGACTCGCGGCGTATTCCGGCCCGTTCGACGGCCTCCCAGGACGCCTCCAGCAGCAGCCGCTGCTGCGGGTCCATGGCCAGCGCCTCACGCGGGGAGATCCCGAAGAACCCGGCGTCGAACTCCCCGGCGTCGTGCAGGAAGCCGCCGCGCCGGGTGCGGCTGGACCCCGGCCGGACGCCGTCCGGATCGTACAGGCCCGCCACGTCCCAGCCGCGGTCGTCGGGGAAGGCCGACGTTCCGTCGCCGCCCGCCTCGACGAGCCGCCACAGATCCTCCGGGGACGCCACCCCGCCGGGGAAGCGGCAGCTCATGGCGACGATCGCGATCGGCTCGTCGGCCGCCCCGGCCCCGACGGGTACGACGGGCCCGGCCGTGGCACTCTCGGGCGAGGAGCCCAGCAGGCGCTGTCCGAGGTGCCGCGCCAGGGCGTCGGGGGTGGGGTGATCGAACACCAGGGTGGCGGGCAGCCGCTCCCCGATCACGGTGGTGAGCCGGTTGCGCAGCTCGATGGCGGTCAGGGAGTCGAAACCCAGCTCCTTGAACGCCTGGTCGGCCGCCACCTCGTCGCCGGACGAGTGACCCAGCACGACGGCGGCCTGCTCGCGGACCAGTTCCAGCAGCGTGGCGTGGCGCTGGTCCGGGGCCAGCGAGGCGAGGCGGTCGGCCAGGCTCCGCTCCGCCGGGGCCGCCGCGCCCGAGACCCTGCGACGTCCTTGGCCGCGTACCAGATCGCGCAGTATCGGCGGGACCTCGGCGTCCTGACTCGGCTGCCAGCGCACGGGGAGCACCACACCGTCCGACCCGGCGCACGCGAGGTCGAACAGCCGCAGCGCCTCGCTCGTCGACAGCGCCCGCATCCCGGCCCGTGACACCCGGGCCAGATCGGTGCCGGACATGTGCCCGGTCATCCCGCTGGCCTCCTCCCACAGGCCCCAGGCCAGGGAGAGAGCGGGGAGCCCCCGGCGCACCCGGTACTGGGCCAGGGCGTCGAGGTAGGCGTTGCCCGCCGCGTAGGCGGCCTGTCCCGCCGCGCCGATGGTGGCGGCCACCGACGAGAACAGGACGAACATCGACAGGTCCTGGCCGGCGGTCAGCTCGTGCAGATTCCACGCGGCGTCGGCCTTCGGCGCCAGCACGGCCCGTACCCGTTCCGGGGTGAGCGCGGGGATGACGCCGTCGTCGAGGAGGCCGGCGGCGTGGACTACGCCGGTGAGCCGCACGCCCTCCAGCGCCGCGCGCAGCGACTCCCGGTCCGCCGCGTCGCAGGCCCGCAGCTCCACCGAGGCGCCCAGACCGGTCAGGTCGCGCACCAGGTCCGCCGCGCCGTCGGCCTGGTGGCCCCGGCGGCTGAGCAGCAGCAGGTTCCGTACGCCGTGCTCGGTGACCAGGTGCCGGGCGAGCAGGCTGCCCAGCGTTCCCGTACCCCCGGTGATGACGACGGTGCCGTCGGGATCAGGGGCGGTGGGGATCGTGAAGACGTTCTTGCCGATGTGGCGCGCCTGGGCGATGTGCCGGAAGGCGTCCTTGGCCGCGCGCACATCCCAGACCGTGCGAGGCAGCAGCGTCAGTACGCCCCGGTCGAAGAGCCCGACCAGATCGACCAGCATCTCCTGGATCCGCTCGGGGCCGGCGTCGGCGATGTCGAACGCCTGATACGAGGCGTCCGGCGCGGTGACGGCGGTGGAGTCGCGGACGTCGGTCTTGCCCATCTCCACGAACCGGCCCCCGGGACCCAGCATCCGCAGTGACGCGTCCGTGAACTCCCCGGCCAGCGAGTTGAGCACCACGTCCATCCCGCCCGGCCGGGCGAACCGGGTCTCGAACTCCACCGTCCGCGACGAGGCGATGTGGTCCTCGTCCAGCCCCATCTCCCGCAGGACCTGCCACTTTCCGGGGCCGGCCGTGGCGAACACCTCCGCTCCCAGGTGCCGCGCCATCTGTACGGCGGCCATCCCGACGCCACCGGTGGCCGCGTGCACCAGCACCGACTCCCCGGCCCGCAGGCCCCCCAGGGTCCGCAGACCGTGGTACGCCGTCAGGAACACCGCGGGGACCGAGGCCGCCGCCACGAACGACCACTCCGCCGGGATCGGCACCACCCATCGGCGGTCGACCGCCACCACGGGGCCGAAGGAGCCGTCGAGCAGGCCCATCACCCGGTCGCCCACGGCCAGTTCCGACACCCCGGGACCGACTTCGGTGACCACACCGGCGCCCTCGCCCCCGAGCAGCGCCTCGTCCGGATACATGCCGAGCGCGATCAGTACGTCACGGAAGTTCACCCCGGCTGCCCGTACGGCCACCCGCACCTGGCCCGTTCGCAGCGGCTCCGCCGCCTCGGGGGAGGGGCACAACGACAGCTCTTCGACCGTGCCCCCCGGCCCCGCCGTCAACCGCCACGCGCCGTCCTCGGGCGGCACCAGCCGCTCCGCCGCCCGGGTGAGGCGGGGGGCGCGGATCCGGTCCCTGTGGAGGGAGAGTTGTGGTTCGTCGGTGGCTAGGAGGGTGGTGACGGTTCGGGGTGTGAGGTGGTCCGTGTCGTGTGGGGTTGTGGTGCCGGTGTCGGTGCCGGCACCGGTGTCGGTGTTGAGGTC
>NZ_JBHZEJ010000121.1:0-11500 GCF_042756365.1 Streptomyces sp. NPDC059092 | reverse complement strand
CCGGCTGCACCCCCTCCCGGCCACGGTGCGCAGGGGGTAGGGGGGGGGGCCCGGCCCCCCGGTCCCCCCGTGGGTGCGGGCGGCCCGTCCTCCCCGAGGAGGACGGGCCGCCGGTGTTCATGTGGAAGCGTTCCCAGGATTCTTCGTTGGCGCGTGTGACGCGGAAGTGACCATTCCGCCATGGTGTGATCAATGCGCAACGGATGGGAGACTGGGGCGGTGTTCGGGCCGGGGCGCGCGTCGACGCGCGTGCGCGGCCCCGAATGCTCCCGTGCGCGGCGCGCCCAGGGCCTGGCATCCTGGGCCGGGTGCGCCTTACACGGCGGTCCACGGCAGGGGGAAAAGCCGGGGGACGGGCCGGGTGGCTGCGGCGCGGGGAGCAAGGCAGCGCGGGGGAGCAGGCACAGCGCGGGGCTCATCAGGCACGTGCGGGGGGACAAGGGGGAGGCGGAATGCCTCGTTGGAAGGCGCTACCGGAAGGGCTCGACCCGGAGGTCAGCGAGTTCACCAGCCAGTTGCGCAGGCTCGTCGACCGCAGCGGTCTGAGCATCGCCGCCGTGGCCGACAGAACCGGCTACAGCAAGACGTCGTGGGAGCGTTATCTGAGCGGGCGGTTGCTCCCGCCCAAGGGCGCGGTCGTCGCGCTGGCCGAGGTCACCGGCACGCATCAGATCCATCTGACCACGATGTGGGAGCTGGCGGAGCGGGCCTGGAGCCGTTCCGAGATGCGCCACGACATGACCATGGAAGCGATCCGTATCTCCCAGGCACGGACAGCACTTGCCGAATCCGGCAAGAATCCTGTCGTCGACGCGGGTGACGCCACGGGCGGCGGCGCGGCGGCGGCCGGGCGCGGACGTGGCACCGTACCCCCGCGGGGAACGCACGGCGCGTCAGCGACGCCCGGAAGGCACAGCGCGCACGCGGCGCAAGGGGCACCGCTCTCCTCCCCGCCCGGCCCCGGAACCGGCTCGCGATCCGGCGGCAAGAACGGTAAGAGCGGCAAGGGCGTCAAGGGCGGCAAGGGCGGCCGGCGCAAGGCGACGGTCTTCGTGTCCGGTGTCGCCGGTGCGCTGGTGGTGGTCGCCGCCGCCTTCGCGCTCACCGACCTCGGTGGTGACGGCGACGGCAAGGCGGTCGCCCAGCCCCCCTCGCCCAAGCCGTCCACCAGCGCACCGGTGCTGCCCGAAGGCGTGAAGTGCGCCGGTGACGCGTGCGCCGGCAAGGACCCGGAAGACATGGGCTGCGGCGGCCAGTTCACCGAGACCGTCGCCAGTGCCACGGTCGGTGCGGCGCTGGTCGAGGTCCGCTACAGCAAGACCTGCGCCGCCGCCTGGGCGCGGATCACGCAGGCGGCCCTCGGCGACGAGATACGGATCGCCGCGGCGAAGGATCAGGACCAAGGCACAGGTCAGGACCAAGGCGCAGGTCAGGGCCAGGACCCGAGCAACGGCCAGAGCGGTTCGGTGAAGACCGGCACCAACGGGTACACCGCGATGTTCGCGGCGCCGGACGCGGCGAGCGTCAAGGCGTGCGCGACGCTCACCACCGGCGAGAAGGGCTGCACCACGCCCCAGCGGTAGCGGCGGAACCCGCACGGCCACCGGGCGATCCGTACGGGTCGTGAGCCGCGCCACAAAGGGGGCGTGGGTGCGGGCCGTCCCCGGTCGGATAGCCTGGCCGCCGGATATCTCTTCACGTCAAGATTCGGACGGCGGGCGGTCGAACACCGGCCCGCGTGCGGAGCGGCGCTGCGGAGATGTCCCGCATCAGGGGCAGGGACCCCCACCGCCAGACTGTCTTACGGAGACCGCCATGACCCGCACTCCCGTGAATGTCACCGTCACCGGCGCGGCCGGCCAGATCGGTTACGCGCTGCTCTTCCGCATCGCCTCCGGCCAGCTCCTCGGCTCGGACGTGCCGGTCAAGCTGCGTCTCCTTGAGATCCCTCAGGGCCTCAAGGCCGCCGAGGGCACCGCGATGGAGCTGGACGACTGCGCCTTCCCGCTGCTCAGCGGCATCGAGATCACCGACGACCCGAACGTCGCCTTCGACGGAGCGAACGTCGCCCTGCTGGTCGGCGCCCGCCCCCGTACGAAGGGCATGGAGCGCGGTGACCTGCTCTCCGCCAACGGCGGCATCTTCAAGCCGCAGGGCAAGGCGATCAACGACCACGCGGCCGACGACATCAAGGTCCTCGTCGTGGGCAACCCGGCCAACACCAACGCGCTGATCGCGCAGGCCGCCGCCCCGGACGTACCGCGCGAGCGCTTCACCGCGATGACGCGCCTCGACCACAACCGCGCCATCTCGCAGCTGGCCGCCAAGACCGGCGCCGCCGTCTCCGACATCAAGCGGCTGACGATCTGGGGCAACCACTCCGCCACGCAGTACCCGGACATCTTCCACGCGGAGATCGCCGGCAAGAACGCCGCCGAGGCCGTCAACGACGAGGCGTGGCTGGCCGACACCTTCATCCCGACCGTCGCCAAGCGTGGCGCGGCGATCATCGAGGCCCGTGGCGCGTCCTCGGCCGCGTCCGCCGCCAACGCGGCCATCGACCACGTCCACACCTGGGTCAACGGCACCGCCGACGGCGACTGGACCTCGATGGGCATCCCGTCGGACGGTTCGTACGGTGTGCCGGAGGGCCTGATCTCCTCCTTCCCCGTCACCACCAAGGGCGGCGTGTACGAGATCGTCCAGGGCCTGGACATCAACGACTTCTCGCGCGCCCGGATCGACGCCTCGGTCAAGGAGCTGGCGGAGGAGCGCGACGCCGTGCGCGAGCTCGGCCTGCTCTGACCGAACCCGCACCCCCCGCTTCACAGAGGCCCCGTACCGCCGGACCATCACCGGCCGTACGGGGCCTTTGCGTTGCCAACCCGCTCATGAATGTAGTACTTCTTATACATGAGCGAGCAGGTGCACAACAGGTTGGCCGTGGTGAGAGCTGAACGGAAAGTGTCCCGTCAGCAGTTGGCCGAGGCAGTGGGAGCCCACTACCAGACCGTCGGCTACATCGAGCGCGGGCAGTACAACCCCAGCCTCGACCTGGCCCTGAGGATCGCGGAGTACTTCAGCCTCCCCATGGAGGCGCTGTTCTCCCTCGAACCTTTCAGCCCGCTCACGCACGAGGTCTACGGGAGGAAGCAGTGATGACCGCACGAGAGACACCGGAGCCCTCGGCGCCGACGGCGTACGACCGGCGCATGTACGCGCTGATGAACCGGGACGGGGCCGGGCCGTTCCACGCGACGGCCGCCCGCAGAAAGCTGGTCGTCGGCGCCCATGTCGCGCTGACCGTGCTCATGATCGGCTCCTGGGGCGCGGCACAGGCCATGGACCGGACCTGGCCGCTCCTCGTGATGATCGGGCTGCTCCTGCCCTGGTGCCTGGCGACCGGGGTGCTCAACGGCGCCACGCACGGGCTGCTGGAGCTGCGCGGCCGGATGCTGGACGAGCGGCAGCGCGCCGAGCGCGACCTGGTCAGGGCGCGCGCCCACGGGATCACCCTCCGTGTGCTGCTGGGGGGCGCCCTCGTCTTCGTCGTCCTGCACGCGCTCGGGGACAGGGACGTGACGGTGTCGCTGTCGTATGCCCTGGTCGTGGCCGTGATCGTGCACTGGCTGACGCCGCTGTGGCTGGCGGGCCTCCGGGTCCGCGACGAGCCCGCCGACGACTGACCACGACGTCGGCGTACGGCGTGAGGGCCGTCGGCGTACGGCGTGGCCGAAAGAGGCACGGAAAGAGACACAGCGCACTTTCGGTCACGCCGCACGCATGCTTTCCACCCCCCTGGGCAGATGCCTGAATCGCCAGTTGTCGCTGGTGAGGAATGTTCCGGGAATGGAAGGCAATACGCGAAGTGTCGGCACAACAGACGATTCATGTGGACGGAAAATGGCGTGAAGCCGCGTCCGGCGCCACGCGGGACATCCTCGACCCCGCCGACGCGACGGTGCTCGCCGTCGTGTCCGAAGGCGGGACCCAGGACACCGACGCCGCGGTGGCCGCCGCGCGCACCGCCTTCGACCACGGCCCCTGGCCGCGTACCCCGGTCGCGGAGCGGGCCGGGCTGCTGCGCAGGACCGCCGACCTGCTGATACGCAACCGCGAGAAGATAGCGCTGCTGGAGAGCAGGGACTCGGGCAAGACCCTCGAAGAGGGGCGCGTCGACGTCGACTGTGTCGCGGACGCCTTCCGCTACTTCGCGGACCTGGTGATGAACGAAAGCGGCGGCCGGGTCGTCGACGCCGGCTCGGACACCGTCCACAGTGTGGTCGTCCACGAGCCCGTCGGGGTCTGCGCGCTGATCACGCCCTGGAACTACCCGCTGCTCCAGGCGAGCTGGAAGATCGCTCCGGCGCTCGCCGCGGGCAACACCTTCGTGATCAAGCCGAGCGAGGTCACCCCGCTCTCCACGGTCGACCTCATCGACCTGCTCGCCGAGGCGGGCCTGCCGCCCGGCGTCGCCAACCTCGTGACCGGTGCGGGCGACCCGGTCGGCGCCCGCCTCTCCGCCCACCCCGACGTGGACCTCGTCTCGTTCACCGGCGGCCTCAGCAGCGGTACGAAGGTGATGCAGGCGGCGGCACCCGGGGTGAAGAAGGTCGCCCTCGAACTCGGCGGCAAGAACCCGAACGTCGTCTTCGCGGACGCGTGCGCCACCGTCGAGGGCTTCGACACCGCCGTCGACCAGGCGCTGAACGCCGCGTTCATCCACAGCGGCCAGGTCTGCTCCGCCGGTTCCCGCCTGATCATCGAGGAGTCGCTGCGCGAGCGCTTCGTCGCGGAGCTGGCCCGCCGCGCCGGCCGGATCCGGCTCGGCCGGGGCACCGAGGACGGCGTGGAGTGCGGCCCGCTCGTCTCCGCGCAGCAGCTCGCCAAGACCGAGGAGTACGTGGCCTCCGCGCTCGCCGAGGGCGCCGTCCTGCGCTCCGGTGGCAAGCGCCCCGAGCCGTCCGGGGTACGGCCCGACGGCGGCTACTTCTACGAGCCGACCGTCCTCGACCAGTGCCACCGCGAGATGCGCGTCGTACGGGAAGAGGTCTTCGGCCCCGTCCTGACGGTCGAGACCTTCCGTACGGAGGACGAGGCCGTCGCCCTCGCCAACGACACCGAGTACGGGCTCGCGGGCGGCGTGTGGAGCGCGGACGCGGGGCGCGCGCGGCGCATGGCCGGCCGGCTGCGGCACGGCACCGTATGGATCAACGACTTCCACCCGTACCTGCCGCAGGCCGAGTGGGGCGGATTCGGCAAGTCCGGCATCGGGCGCGAGCTGGGACCGGCGGGGCTCGCCGAGTACCGCGAGGCCAAGCACGTGTACCAGAACCTCGCACCGAGCCCGGTCCGCTGGTTCAAGGGCTGACGCCCGGGGGGGCCTTGAGGGACCCGTACGCGTACCTCCTCAAGGCCCCCGGAACAGCCTCCGCAGCAGCCCCAGGACCGGCACCGGTACCGCGCGGGACCAGCACCGGAACAGCGCCGCAAGAACCTCGTACGACCCTCCAGCAGAGGAGCAGACCACGCATGGGCATGACGGACAGGGTGGGCAGCACGGCGCGGGCGGCGGACCCGGCGCGGACGACGGACCCGGCGGGGGCGCCATCCCCGGCGTCCGGGGCCGCCCCGGTCGCCCCTGCCGCGCCGGTCACGTACGACTACGTCGTCGTCGGAGGCGGTACGGCGGGCTCGGTGATCGCCTCGCGGCTCACCGAGAACCCCGGCGTCACCGTCGCCGTCATCGAGGGCGGCCCCTCCGACGTCGACCGCGAGGACGTACTGACCCTGCGCCGCTGGATGGGCCTGCTGGGCGGTGAGCTGGACTACGACTACCCGACGACCGAGCAGCCGCGCGGCAACTCCCACATCCGGCACAGCCGGGCCCGGGTGCTGGGCGGCTGCTCCTCGCACAACACGCTCATCGCGTTCAAGCCGCTGCCCTCCGACTGGGACGAGTGGGCGGCGGCGGGCGCCGAGGGCTGGGACGCGGGCTCCATGGACCCGTACTTCCCCCGGCTGCGCAACAACGTCGTACCGGTCGACGAGCGGGACCGCAACGCCATCGCCCGCGACTTCGTCGACGCGGCGCAGGCGGCCCTGGGCGTCCCGCGCGTCGAAGGCTTCAACAAGAAGCCCTTCCACGAAGGCGTCGGCTTCTTCGACCTCGCCTACCACCCGGAGGACAACAAGCGCTCCTCCGCCTCCGTCGCCTACCTCCACCCCTTCCTCGACCGGCCCAATCTCCATCTGCTGCTGGAGACCTGGGCGTACAAGCTGGAGCTGTCGGGGACCCGCGCCACCGGCGTACGGGTACGGACGGCGGACGGCGAGGAGAAGCTGATCGAGGCACGCGCCGAGGTCATCGTCTGCGCGGGCGCCGTCGACACACCCCGGCTGCTGCTGCACTCCGGTATCGGCCCGCGCGCCGACCTGGAGAAGCTCGGCATCCCCGTCGTCCACGATCTGCCGGGCGTCGGCGAGAACCTGCTCGACCACCCCGAATCGGTGATCGTCTGGGAGACCGACGGGCCGATCCCGGAGAACTCGGCGATGGACTCCGACGCGGGGCTGTTCGTCCGGCGCGACCCGGAGGCCGGGGGCCCCGACCTGATGTTCCACTTCTACCAGATCCCCTTCACCGACAACCCCGAGCGGCTCGGGTACGAACGCCCCGAGCACGGCGTGTCGATGACACCGAACATCCCCAAGCCGCGCAGCCGCGGCCGGCTCTACCTCACGAGCCCGGACCCCGAGGTCAAACCCGCCCTGGACTTCCGCTACTTCACGGACGAGGACGACTACGACGGCCGCACGCTCGTCGACGGCATCAGGATCGCGCGCCGGGTCGCCGCCGCCGAGCCGCTGTCGGCCTGGCTGAAGCGCGAGGTCGCGCCGGGCCCGGAGATCACCTCCGACGAGGAACTGAGCGAGTACGCCCGTAAGTGCGCCCACACCGTGTACCACCCCGCCGGCACCTGCCGGATGGGTGCCGCCACCGATGAACAGGCTGTCGTCGCGCCCGATCTGAGGATCCGGGGACTCCAATCCATCCGTATCGCCGACGCGTCCGTCTTCCCGACGATGCCCGCGGTGAATCCGATGATCGGGGTCCTCATGGTCGGGGAGAAGTGCGCGGAACTGCTCATGGGGGCAGCCGACAAGGAGAAAGGGCTGATCCGATGAGCGAACTCGACCGCGAAGGAACCACCACGGAGGGCGGGAGCCGTACCGACCGGCCGCCGGTCTTCGCCGTACGCGACCTGTGGAAGGTCTTCGGCCCGCAGGCCACCCGTATACCCGCCGATCCGGAACTCGCCGCGCTCACCCCGGCCGAGCTGCGCGAACGCACCGGCTGTACCGCCGCGGTGCGCGATGTCTCCTTCGACGTGCGCAAGGGCGAGGTCTTCGTCGTCATGGGCCTGTCGGGCTCCGGCAAGTCCACCCTCGTACGCTGTCTGACCCGGCTCATCGAGCCGACGTCCGGCGAGATCGCCATCGACGGCGAGGACGTCCTGTCGATGGACACGTCCCGGCTGCGCGCCCTGCGCCGGCACCGGGCCGCCATGGTCTTCCAGCACTTCGGCCTGCTGCCGCACCGCTCCGTGCTCGACAACGTCGCCTACGGCCTGGAGATCCAGGGCATGGGCCGCGCCGAGCGCCGCGAGAAGGCCGCCGAGGTCGTCTCCAAGGTCGGCCTCGACGGTCTGGAGGACCGCAGGCCAGGACAGCTCTCCGGCGGCCAGCAGCAGCGCGTCGGACTGGCCCGCGCGCTCGCCGTCGACCCTCAGGTACTCCTCTTCGACGAGCCGTTCAGCGCGCTCGACCCGCTGATCCGCCGCGAGATGCAGGAAGAGGTCATCCGGCTGCACCGGGAGGAGGGCCGCACGATGGTCTTCATCACCCACGACCTCAACGAGGCGCTGCGCCTCGGCGACCGTATCGCGCTGATGCGCGACGGCCGGATCGTGCAGCTCGGCACGCCCGAGGAGATCGTCGGGCAGCCGGCCGACGCGTACGTACGGGACTTCGTCCGCGACGTACCGCGCGAGCAGGTCATCACCGTACGGGCGGCCATGCGGCCCGCTGTCCCGGGCGACACCGGCGCGAACGCGGGCCCCGCGCTCGCGCCGACCGCGACCGTCTCCGAGGCGATCGAGGCCGTGGCGCGCTCCGGCGCCGCCACGGCGCGGGTGGTCGACGGGGGCAGTCTCCTCGGCGTCGTCGACCACGCGTGCCTGCTCGGGGTGGTCGCCGGAGTCGACGGTACGGCCGCGGCTTCCGGTACGGACGCTGCCGCCAGTGCTTCCGGTGCCGCCAGCGCTTCCGGTACCGCCGGTTCCTCCGGTACCGACGCGGCGGCGCGACCGGAGAACGGAGAGGCGGCCCTGCGATGACCGCCGCCACGGGCACGACCGCCCGCACCGGATCCGCCACCGGCCCCCAAGGGTCCCCCGGGGGCCCTGGAACCCCGGGAACGCCGGGGGCTTCGACCGGGACGGCCACCGGCCTCTCCGCCGCGCTGCGACGCCGCCCCGCACTCGGCAAACTCCTGCTGCTCGCGGTGTTCGCCGCCGTCCTCGTCCCGCTCGCCCTCACCCGCTGGCCCGGCACCGTCTGGCCCGACGCGCTCACCGTCGACCTCTCCGCCCCGCTCGGCGACGCCAGCGACTGGATCATCGACAACCGCGACAGCCACCCGCTCTTCCTCTACTTCTTCGGCTACCTCAGCAACGCCGTCGTCCTCTCCGTACGCGGCGTCTACCTGCTGCTGCTCGCCATGGGCTGGGCCGGGGTCACCGCCGCGGCCGGCCTGATCGCCTGGCGCGTCGCGGGGCTGCGCCTCGCGCTCACCGCCGCCGCCTCCGTCGCCCTGTGCGGGGTGCTCGGCATGTGGGTGCCGACGATGCAGACGCTCTCGCTGATGATCGTCGCCGTCGCGGCGTCCGTGGTGGTCGGCGCGCTCCTCGGCCTCGCCGCCGGACTCTCCGAGCGGCTGCACCGCGCGCTGCGCCCCGTACTCGACACCATGCAGGTGCTGCCCGCCTTCGCCTATCTGCTGCCCGTCGTGCTGATCTTCGGCATCGGCGTGCCCGCGGCGGTCCTCGCGACCGTCGTCTACGCGGCCCCGCCGATGGCCCGGCTCACCGCGCTCGGCCTGCGCGACGCCGACGGCGGCGTGATGGAAGCCGTCACCTCGCTCGGCGCGACGGCCAAGCAGCGGCTGCTGACCGCGCGGCTGCCGCTCGCCCGCAAACAGCTTCTCCTCGGCCTCAACCAGACGATCATGATGGCGCTGTCGATGGCCGTCATCGCGTCCGTGATCGGCGCCGGGGGACTCGGCGACCGGGTCTACCAGGCGCTGGCCTCGGTCGACGTCGGCGCGGCGCTCGCCGCCGGGCTGCCGATCGTGCTGCTCGCCGTGGTCCTCGACCGTACGACCGCCGCGGCGGGCTCCGGCCTCGACCGGCCCCCCGCGTCGTCGGCGGCGGACCGGTTCCGCACGGGGTGGCGCGGCTGGGCCGCCGTGGTCGTGGCCGCCGCCCTCGTCGCGCTCGCCGGACGTCTCGTGGGCCGGCTCGACTGGCCCGAGAGCTGGTCCCTCAACATCGCCGAGCCCGTCAACACCGCCGTCGACTGGATGATCGCGCACCTCTACTCCGGGGTCCCCGTCATCGGCGGCACCGCCGACTGGGCCGGCCACTTCACCACCTGGGTGCTCGACCCGCTGCGCGGCGGGCTCCAGGCGCTGCCCTGGTGGGCGCTGCTGCTGATCGTCGCCGCGCTCGCCCTGCTCATCGGCACCTGGCAGACGGCGCTCACCGCCGTCCTCGCCCTGGCCGCCATCGGCGTACTCGGCGTCTGGAAGCCGTCGCTGGACACGCTCTCCCAGGTGCTCGCCGCCGTCGCCGTCACCCTGGTCATCGGCTTCGCCACCGGGATCGCGGCGGCCCGCAGCGCCCGCTTCGAAGCGCTGCTGCGGCCCGTCCTGGACGTCTTCCAGACCCTGCCGCAGTTCGTCTACCTGATCCCCGTGGTCGCGCTCTTCGGCGTCGGCCGGGCGCCGGCGGTCGCCGCGGCCGTCGTCTACGCGCTGCCCGCCGTCGTCCGCATCACCACCCAGGGGCTCCGCCAGGTCGACCCGGCGGCGCTGGAGTCCGCGCGCTCCCTCGGCGCGACCGGCGCACAGCAACTCCGCCAGGTCCAACTGCCCCTCGCCGGACCCGCGCTGCGCCTCGCGCTCAACCAGGGCGTGGTCCTCGTCCTCGCCGTCGTCATCATCGGCGGCCTGGTCGGCGGCGGTGCGCTCGGTTACGACGTGGTGTTCGGCCTGGCCCAGGGAGACCTGGCGACCGGCCTGGTCGCGGGCGCGGCCATCGTCTGCCTCGGCCTGATGCTGGACCGGGTGACCCAGCCCACGGAACGCCGTGGCGGAGACAGGAAGGGGGCCTGACATGGCACACATCCGTATGCGTGTACGTACGGCCGGGGCCCTCGCCTCGGCGACCGCCCTGCTGGCCGTCACCGGCTGCGGCGCGGCCGACATGACCCAGCAGGCGTCGCCGTACGCCAACGCGCAGGGCTCGAAGACCGTCACCCTCTCCACACAGTCGTGGGTCGGGGCGCAGGCCAACGTGGCCGTGGCGACGTATCTGCTCGAACACGAGCTGGGCTACCGCGTGGACACCGTCCAGGTCGACGAGGTCCCCGCGTGGGACGCCCTCAGCCAGGGCCGGGTCGACGCGATCCTGGAGGACTGGGGCCACCCGGAACAGGAACAGCGGTACGTCAAGGACAAGAAGACGATCACCCCGGGCGGCGGGCTCGGGGTCACCGGCCACATCGGCTGGTTCGTCCCCACGTACTTCGCGAAGCAGCACCCGGACGTGACCGACTGGCGGAACCTCAACAAGTACGCGGACCAGTTCCGCACCCCGGAGAGCGGCGGCAAGGGCCAACTGCTGGACGGCTCGCCGTCGTACGTCACCAACGACAAGGCGCTGGTGACCAATCTGAAGCTGGACTACCAGGTCGTCTTCGCGGGCTCCGAGGCGGCGCAGATCACCCAGATGAAGCAGTTCGCCAAGGAGAAGAAGCCCTTCCTCACCTACTGGTACACGCCGCAGTGGCTGTTCCAGAAGGTCCCGATGACGGAGGTCAAGCTCCCGGAGTACAAGGAGGGCTGCGACGCCGACGCGAAGAAGGTCGCCTGCGCCTATCCGCACACCCCGCTCCAGAAGTACCTGAACGCGGACTTCGCGAAGAAGGGCGGCGGCGCGGCGACGCTGCTGAAGAACTTCCACTGGACGACCGAGGCGCAGAACGAGGTCGCCCTGATGATCGCGGATCAGAAGCTCACGCCGGAGAAGGCGGCGGAGAAGTGGGTCAAGGCGAACGGGCCGACGTGGAAGAAGTGGCTCCCGAAGAAGTGACGGTGTGAGCGGTACGCCGCCAGATCCGCGACCGCGTCCACATCGACAACAACGAGCTCCTCAAC
>NZ_JBHZEJ010000120.1:0-11615 GCF_042756365.1 Streptomyces sp. NPDC059092 | reverse complement strand
GGCGGGGCCGGGCCCCGCCCGCGGGACCGGACCGAGCGCCACGACCAGCCCCGCGCCGAGCAGCCCGAGCATCAGGGCGTCGTTGTGGGCTCCGGCGACCAGGTGGAGCAGGACGAGCGGGTTGAGCGCGCCGAGCCAGAGCGCGGCGGACCGCGGGACGCCGCAGCGGTCGGCGAGCGGCGGCAGGCAGAGGGCCATCAGGCCGACGCCGAGGAGCGCGACCAGGCGCATGCCGAGGACGGCGGCGGAGACGTCGGTGGGGGCGAGTCCGGCCGGGACGAGGTCGGCGGCCCGGGCGGCGACGGCCAGGAAGACCGGGCCGTACGGCGCCGGGGTGTGCAGCCATACGGGCGCGACCTCGGCGGCGAGCGGTCCGCCGAGCAGCGCGGGCCCGTGGGTGTAGACGTCGATCCGCGCGTCGACCATGGCGCCCTGCGCGAGATAGCTGTACACGTCGCGGCTGAACAGGGGCGGTCCGAGCAGCAGCGGCGCCGACCATACGGCCAGGGTGGTCAGCAGTTCACGGGGCGCGGGCGGGCGCGCGGAGCGCACCGCGCGGCCCAGCCACCACCAGGCAGCGATCAGCAGGACGAGGCCGAAGTACGCGCACAGCAGGCCCAGGGCGCCCCGGCCCGAGGTGGCGGGCGGCGTGTCGCGGAAGGGCAGGGCGCCCGCGGTCAGTCCGCCGGCGGTGATCGCGACGGTTCCCACGAGCCCCACGATCCGGCACCGGTCCGGGTTGACATCGGCGTTCAGGGCGAGCATCTGTGGAGGCTCGCAGGAGGGGGTGGCCGACAGGCGACGCAGGCGCCACGTCCCGGTGGCAGCCGGCTGGCCACCGCCTGAAGCCGCGCGTCCGGGCCGGCGACCGCCTGAAGCCGCCGCCCGGACCAGCCGGCGGCGCCCGGCGGCCCGGACGGGGCGGACGCCGGGCGCCCGAGTGCCCGGTGTCCGCCCCGTCCGGGAACACCGCCCGCGATCAGGCGCGCGGCGGCAGCGTCCCGTCGCGCGTGAGCTTCGCGTACCAGTGCGCGCTGGACTTGGGGATACGGCGCTGGGTCGCGTAGTCCACGTACACCGCGCCGAAACGCTTGCTGTAGCCGTACCCCCACTCGAAGTTGTCGAGCAGCGACCAGAGGAAGTAGCCGCGGACGTCCGCCCCCGCCTCGATCGCCCGGTGGACGGCCGTGAGGTGGTCATGGAGGTAGGCGATCCGTTCCGGGTCGCGGACCTCGCCCTCCGGCCCCGCGTAGTCGTCGAAGGCCGAGCCGTTCTCGGTGATCACCAGGGGCAGCGCGGGGTGGTCGTCCCGTACCCGCAGGAGCAGTTCGTACAACCCGCTCGGGTCGATCGTCCAGCCCATGGCCGTCCGGTCGCCGGGGGTCTGGTGGAAGGCGACGTGGGCGGCGCCCGGCCAGGGGCTGTGGTCGCTCGCGCCGTGCCCGTCGGCGCCGTGGACGGGCGGTCCGTCGTGGTGGGAGACGAGGGTGGGCGAGTAGTAGTTGACGCCCAGGAAGTCGAGCGGCTGGTGGATCCGGGCCGTGTCGCCGTCCTGGACGAAGGACCAGTCGGTGACGGACTTGGTGTCCTCGATGACATCGGCGGGGTAGGCGCCGTCCAGCATGGGACCGGTGAAGATCCGGTTGGCGGTGCCGTCGATCCGGCGGGCGGCGTCGCGGTCGGCCGCGCTCCCGGTGAGCGGGCGTACGTGGTGCAGGTTGAGGGTGACCGAGACCTGGGCTCCGGCCGGCAGCCGCTCCCGCAGCGCCGCGACGGCGAGCCCGTGGCCGAGGTTGAGGTGGTGCGCGGCGCGCAGCGCGTCGGCGGGGTCGGTACGGCCGGGGGCGTGGACGCCGGAGCCGTAGCCGAGGAAGGCGCTGCACCAGGGCTCGTTGAGGGTGGTCCAGGCCTTCACCCGGTCGCCCAGGGCGTCGGCCACGAGGCCCGCGTACTCGGCGAAGCGGAACGCGGTGTCCCGCTCCGGCCAGCCGCCCGCGTCCTCCAGGTGCTGGGGCAGGTCCCAGTGGTAGAGCGTGACGACGGGCTCGATGCCCTTGGCGAGCAGCGCGTCGGTGAGCCGCCGGTAGAAGTCGAGTCCCTTCTGGGACGCGGGGCCGGTGCCGGTGGGCTGGACGCGCGGCCAGGAGACGGAGAAGCGGTAGGCGGAGACCCCGAGGGCGGACATGATCTCGATGTCCTCGGGCCAGCGGTGGTAGTGGTCGGTGGCGATGTCGCCGGTGTCGCCGTTGCGCACCCTGCCCGGCGTGTGGGAGTAGACGTCCCAGATGGAGGGGGTACGGCCGTCCTCCTGGGCGGCTCCTTCGATCTGGTACGCGGCGGTCGCGGTGCCCCAGAGGAAGTCGGGCGGGAAGCTCAGGGGTGCCGCAGGGTCCAGGGCTCGCCCGGTGAGAGGTGCTGAGGTGGCCACGAGGGTCCTTCCGCAGAGATCGAACGGTGTGGTGCGTCGGATGGATGGGGGGAGGCGCGGGCGGGAGAGCCTCGCACGGCTGGGTGAGGGGGCGTCAGCCCTTGACCGCGCCCTGCATGATGCCGCCGACGATCTGCCGGCCGAAGACGAGGAACATCGCCAGTAGCGGCAGGGTGCCGAGGAGCGCGCCGGCCATGATCACCGACTGGTCGCGGACATAGCCCGCGCTGAGCTGCGTGAGGGCGACCGGCACGGTCGGGTTGGTCATGTCCAGCGCGATGAAGGGCCAGAAGAAGTCGTTCCAGGCGTGCACGAAGGTGATCATGAAAAGGACCGCCATCGGGGGCCGGGCGATCGGCAGCACGATGGACCAGAAGATCCGCAGCGAGTGGGCCCCGTCGAGGCGTCCCGCCTCGATGAGTTCGTCGGGCAGGGCTTCCTTCAGGTACTGGCGCATGAAGAACACCCCGACGGCGCTCACCAGCGTCGGGAAGATGACGGACGGGAGCTGCTGCCCCCAGCCGAGGTCGGCCATCATCATGAACAGCGGTACGACACCGAGCTGTGGCGGCACCATCATCGTGCCGATGACCAGCATCAGCAGGATGTTGCGGCCCTTGAAGCGGAGCTTGGCGAAGGCGAAGCCGGCCAGGGTGGCGAAGAAGACGGTCGAGAGGGCGATCACCCCGGCGACGATCAGGCTGTTGACCATCGCCCGGCCCATCGCGGCGTCCGACCACGCCGTCCCGAGGTTCTTGAACAGGTTCGGCCCCGGCAGGAACGGCGGCGGCGTCTGGGAGACCCGGGTGTTGTCCGTCGACGCGGCCACCATCGTCCAGTACAGCGGGAAGAGGGAGACCAGCGCGGCGAACCCGAGCAGGACGTACGCGAGGGGTCCCGCGTGGTGCTGGCGCCCGGCTCCCGGCCGCAGGATCCGGCCGAACCGGCGCTGAACGGGGGCCTGCGGAGGGGCGGTCCGGTCGTGTACGCCCGCCCGGACCTGTGCGATGTCGGTGGTCATGGGGGTGCTGCTCCCTGGTCAGGACGTACGGGACGAGAAGCGGGCGATGGCACGCTGGAGGACGAAGACGAGGATGAGGATGAGGAACATGGCCCACGCGATCGCCGAGGCCCGCCCCATCTGGTAGTTCTTCCAGCCCTCTTCGTAGAGCAGCAGGCCCAGCGTCTGGTACTGGTTGTCGGCGCCGCCGCTGATGCCGTTGGGGCCCTGGCCGAAGATCAGCGGTTCGCCGAAGAGCTGGGTCGCGCCGATCGTGGAGAGCACGATCGTGAAGATGATCGTCGCGCTGATGCCCGGGACGGTGACGGTACGGAACTGCTGCCAGCGGGACGCGCCGTCGATGGCGGCGGCCTCGTACAGGTCCTTCGGTATGGCCTGCATGGAGGCGAGGTAGAGCAGGGCGTTGTAGCCGGTCCAGCGCCAGATCACGATGGTGGAGATGGCGAACTGCGCGGGCCACTTCTGGCTCTCCCAGTCGACGTGGTCGATGCCGAACAGCCCGAGACCCCAGTTGATCATGCCGAAGTCGCGCTCGAAGAGCATGGTGAAGACGAGGGCGGCGGCGCCGATCGACGTCGCGTACGGGGTCAGGACGGCGACCCGGAAGAACACCGAGCCGCGCAGCCGGTAGTTGAGCAGATGCGCGAGTCCGAGGGCCATCAGCAGCTGCGGGACGGTGGAGATGACCCCGATGGTGAAGGTGTTGGCCAGCGCGTTCCAGAAGCGGTCGTCCTCGAACAGCTCCGTGAAGTTGGCGAGCCCCCGCCACTCCATGGTGTCCATCGTGGACAGCTCGACGCGGTGCAGCGAGATCCAGAAGGTGTAGAGGAGCGGGTAGAGCCCGAAGGCGGCGAAGATCAGGAAGAACGGGGCGATGAAGCCGTACGGCACCGCCCCGAGGTCCAGGCGGTGCAGAAGGTTGCGCCGCGACTGCCGGGGCGCCCCGCCGCCGGCGCCGCCCTTCGCGGGGGGACCGGCTGACGCGGGGTGCGGCTGCCCGCCGGTGGGGGCTGCCGGGGTGGAGGTGGCCACGCGGGCTTCCTTCCGTGGAGTGATCGGTGGGGCGGGCCCGGCCAGGCGGCCGGTGGGTGCGAGCACACACCGGCCGCCGGACCGGGCAGGAGGGTCGGAGCAGGGCGGCCCGGGTCACCTCAGGCCGGGAACGGCACGGCCGGCAGGGCCGGCCGGCGTCAGCGCGCCAGCTTCTCGATGCGCTCGTCCGTGGTCTTCCACGCCTCGTCCGGCTTCTTGCCCTGCTCGACGAGCTGGATCCCCGCCGAGAAGGTGTCCTTGATGCTGCCGTCCTTGCGCCCGAGGATCTGCTCGTCCGGGATCTCCTTGGCCGCGGCACCGAAGATCTGGCCGATCGGCGCGTCACTGAAGTACGGGGAGGTTCCCGAGGAGACCGCGGGCATGTCGATCGCCGTCTTCGACGACGGGAAGTTGCCGAGCTTCTCGAAGATGTACGCCTGCTGCTCGGGCGCGGTCAGCCACGCGACGAGCTTCTCCGCCTCCTTCTTGACCGGGCTCTTGTCCATCACGCCGAGGAACGCGCCGCCCCAGTTGGCGCCCTTGGGAGCCTTGGCCACGTCCCACTTGCCCTTGTTCGCCGGACCGGCCTTCTCGCTGATGTGGGCGAGCATCCAGGCCGGGCAGACGGTGGTGGCGAAGGTGCTGTTGGACAGGCCCGGGTCCCAGCCGGGCTGGAACTGACGGAGCTTCGCGGTCAGTCCGGACTCGGCGGCGTCCGTCGCGAGGGCCCAGGCGTCCTTGACGACCGGGTTGTCCTTGTAGACGAGCTTGCCGTCCTTGTCGTAGAACTGCTTGTCACCGCCGTAGATCATCGCGTTGAACAGCCCGCTGGAGGTGTCCATGTAGGAGACCTTGCCGTCCTTGGACTTCTCCTTGAACTGCCGTCCCGTGTCGACGTACTTGGACCAGTCCCCCGCCCACAGCTTCGCCACCTCCTCGCGGTCGGTGGGCAGCCCGGCCTGCTCGAAGAGGTCCTTGCGGTAACAGACCGCCATCGGGCCGATGTCCGTGCCGAGCCCCAGCAGCTTGCCGTCGGCGGTGGTGACCTGGCTCGACTTCCACGGCAGGAAGTGGTCGAGGTTCGCGGTCTTGGAGAGATCGGTGAACTTGTCGGCCTGGGTGTCCACCAGTTCCTTGGCACGGCCGATCTCTATGCCCTGGACGTCCTTGAGGCCGCTGCCCGCGGCGAGGTGGGTCTGGAGCGCGGTGTAGTAGGTCTGCTCGTCACCGGTCACATCCGCCTCGATCAGGATGTCCGGGTTCTCCTTCATGTAACGGTCGAGGAGACCGGTCTCCTTGTACCCCATGACCCCGAACAGGCCCAGGCTGATGACGGTCTTGCCGTCCTTCGTACGCGCCTTGTCCGTCTCCGAGCCGCCTCCGCAGCCGGCGACGAGGACGAGGGACACCGCGACCGAGGTAACGGATGCGAGGGTGGGACCGAAGCGTCTGCGGGCAGTGCCCATGTGGATTCCTCCTGGCAGCGGCGCACAGGCGGGCGCTGCTGCGGCTCTCACGGTCAGCTGAATGGGAGACCCGCTCCACGACGAAATGGGAGCGCTCCCAACGGGTTGTGGAAGACTCTCGGTGAACACAGGTCCGTGTCAAGAGTCGAAGTCGGTTCCGTTGCGCGAATGTGTCCGAACCCCGGCCGACCGCCGCCGGATCCCCCGGCGGCCAGCACAATCTCCTGGTGAGCGCCCCGGCGCCGACCAGGGGTAAGAGTCAGGAGACGTCATGAGCAGCCGTAAACCACCAGTCCGGAGGCCAACTCTTGAAGCCGTGGCCCAGCTCGCGGGCGTGGGGCGCGGCACGGTGTCGCGGGTCGTGAACGGCGCGCCGGGCGTGAGCGCGAGGGCCAGGGCGGCCGTCGAGGCGGCGATCGCGGAGCTCAACTACGTGCCGAACCCCGCCGCGCGCTCGCTGGTCACCAGCAGGACCGACAGCATCGCGCTGGTGATCCCCGAGTCGGAGAGCCGGCTGGCCTCGGAGCCGTACTTCTCGGCCGTCATCCGCGGCGTGAGTACGGAACTCGCCGACACCGAGATGCAGTTGCTGCTGATCCTGGTACGCAACCAGCGCGAGCGGGACCGGCTGACCCGGTTCGTGGAGGCGCACCGGGTGGACGGGGTGCTGCTCGTCTCGGTCCACCAGGACGACGCGCTGCCGGAGTTCCTGGAGAAGCTGCAGATACCGACGGTGCTGGCGGGGCGGCGCTCCCCATCCGAACCGCTGAGCCATGTCCGCTCCGACAACGCCGGAGGGGCGGCGCAGGCGGTACGCCATCTGCTCGGCCGGGGGTGCGCGGCGGTCGCCACGATCACCGGGCCGCTCGACATGGACGTCGGCGACGGCCGGCTCCAGGGCTGGCGCGACGCCCATCTCGAACGGGGCGCGACGGCGGACGAATCCCTGGTGGCTCTCGGGGACTTCACCGAGGAGGGCGGCCGGGCCGCCATGCGGGAACTCCTCGAACGCCGGCCGGATCTCGACGCGGTCTTCGCCGCGTCCGATGTGATGGCGGCGGGCGCGCTGACCGAACTGCGGGCGCGCGGCCGGCGTGTCCCGGAGGACGTGGCGGTCATCGGTTTCGACGACTCGATGGTCGCGCGCCACACCGTACCGCCCCTGACCAGTGTCGACCAGCCCTCCGAGAAGATCGGGCGGACCATCACCCGGCTGCTGCTGGACGAGATCAGGGACCCCGCCCGGCCGCGTCGGCAGCTCGTCCTGCCGACGACGCTCGTCCACCGGCAGAGCGGCTGACGCACGGCCGGCGTGCACCGGGCGTGTCACCCAGCAGGGCGACACGCCCGGGACGGGGCTCCGGTACGGGCGCTGCGTGGCGGAGGCCCCGTACGGGCGCTTCCGGGGCCGCGAAGCCCCGGAACGCTCAGCCGGTGGCCGCGAACGCGTCGACCCCGGTCAGCTCGGCGGAGAGGCGCCACAGGCGCGCCGCCTGCTCGGGATCGGTCGCGTAGCTCCGTACGCCCGTGCGCGGGCCGTCCTGCGCGGTGGGCTCGGCGATGTCGCAGTCCTCGCAGTAGACGCCGCCGGCGTCCGCGAGCCGGGGCGAGGTGGCCGCCCAGACCTGGGTGGCCGCGCCCTGCTCCGGTGACTTGAACGACGGGTGGAGCGGGTTGCCGTCCTCGTCGATCCAGCCGGCCTCGACCATCTCCTCCCGGGCGAGGTGGCGCTGGAGCGGGGTGAGGATGCCGCCCGGGTGCAGGGCGAACGCCCGTACGCCGGACTCCCTGGCCAGCTCGTCGAGGTGGACGGCGAAGAGCACGTTGGCCGTCTTCGCCTGGCCGTACGCCTGCCACTTGTCGTAGCCCTGCTCGAACCAGAGGTCGTCCCAGCGGATCGCGGAGTTGTGGTGCCCGGTGGAGGACACCGAGACGACGCGCGCCCCGCCGCTGGCGATCGCCGGCCAGAGCCGGTTGACGAGGGCGTAGTGGCCGAGGTGGTTGGTCGCGAACTGCGCCTCCCAGCCGGGGCCCACCCGGGTCTCGGGGCAGGCCATGATCCCCGCGTTGTTGATGACGATGTCGAGTGTCCGGTCCGTGGCGAGGAAGCGTTCCGCGAAGTCCCGGACGCTGTCGAGGTCGGCGAGGTCCAACTCGTCCACCTCGGCGTTCTCGATGCCGGCCAGTTCCTTCCGCGCGAGGTCGGGCCGCCGGGCCGGTACGACGACCCGCGCCCCGGCCCCGGCGAGCGCGCGCGTGGTCTCCAGGCCCAGACCCGAGTAGCCGCCGGTGACCAGGGCGAGCGCGCCGTCGAGGTCGATGCCGCGCAGCACGTCCCGGGCGGTGCTCGTGGCGTCGAACCCCGATCCGATCGCGTGCTGGGGCGTCCGGTGGAGCGCTGACTCATTCTGTGGCGTTGTCATGCGACGCAGGCTACGAATTGGAGCGCTCTCGAAGTCAAGCGCACCGGCGGGCCCCGGGCGCGGTTCACCCCACCGGGCGCCCGGTTGCGCGGGAGTCGAACGCGTCAGCGGACTTCGGCGCGCGACCCGCCCACGATCGGGTCAGTCATGCGTGGCCCGGACGGGTCAACTGCTAGGCAGGGACGTTCTTGTCCGTACCGGAGCTCTGGAGTCACCCATGTCGATCGACGCCCTTCTCGCCCAGGACCACGAGTCGCCCCGCGCCCACCCGCTCATCCCCGGGCAGGCGTACGACGGGGCCGCGCGCGGAGCGGCCGGCCCGGTCGAGGAGCGGAACCTCACGTTCGACGGGTTCCGCTACACCTGTCGCGTCGTGCACCGCGACGCCCCGCTGACGGAGCCGGTGGTGGTGCTGGGCGGCTCCTCCCAGGACCGTAACTCCTGGGTGCGGCACGAGAAGTGGCTGAGTCCGGTGGGGCAGGTGATCACGGTGGACCTGCCCGGGTACGGTACGGCCGACTTCCTGCCCGCCGCGTACGGCGTGGACTTCCTCGCCGCCGTCGTCCGGCACCTGCTCGACGAACTGGGCGTCCCGCGCGTCAACATGGTCGCCGCCTGCTTCGGCGGGGCGATCGGGGTACGGTTCGCCCAGCACTACCCGGCGATGGTCGCCCGGCTGATGCTGGTGGGCATGACCCCCCGGATCCCGACGGACTACGCGGCGGCGATGGAGCGGTGGGCCGTCATGATCGACCGCGGGGAGACCGAGACCATCGCCCGCGAACTGGCGGACCGTTTCATGTCGCCCCCCGGCACCGGGGTGGTCCGCAAGCACGCGGCCGTCTCCCGGCTGGTGTACCAGCAGATCGCCGGCCAGAACCCGGAGCAGCTCGGCAAGTCCGCCGAGCACAACACCCGGCTGATGCGGCACGAGTGGTACCGGCCCGAGCCGGTCCCCGCCGTACCGAGCCTGGTGGTGACCGGCGAGCACGACACGCTGACCACGCCCGCGATGGGGCGCGAGGTGGCCGCGGCGCTGCCCGAGGCGCGGTTCCTGACCATCGACGAGACCGACCATCTCGCCCCGGTGGAGCGGATCCCGGACTTCGCCGATCTGATGACACGTTTCTGCACCGACCGCCCGCTGGACGGACTGCCGTACGCCTGCCGTCCCGAGGTCCTGGGCACGGCGGTCGCCGGGGCGGCCCGTGGCGGCTTCGGTGGGCGGGCCGCGCTCTGACCGCCGCCCGGGCCAGGCCTCGGCCCGGGGACGGCGGTCGCGCGGCGGCCGGGGCCCGCCGGCGGGCGCCGACCGCGCCCGGTCCGGGCGTGGCCCCGTTCCGTACCGCTACGCGGCGAGTTCGCGCACCGTCGCCATGTCGCTGAACGGCAGGAGCCGGTCCCCCACGATCTGGTACGGCTCGCTCCCCTTGCCCGCGATCAGGACGATGTCGCCCTGCCCGGCCGCCTCCAGTGCGAAGGAGATGGCCGCGCGGCGGTCGGCGAGCCGCTCGAACGGGGTACCGGTCGCGGCGAGCCCGGGGGTGATCTGGTCAAGAATCGTCAGGGGGTCCTCGCCCCGGGGGTTGTCCGAGGTGAGGACGCACAGGTCGGAGTAGGTACCGGCGATCTCCCCCATCCGTGCCCGCTTGGTGTTGTCGCGGTCCCCGCCGCAGCCGAAGACGGTGATGATCCGGCCGTGGGCGAAGTCACGGATCGTGGTGAGCACCTTCTCCAGGGAGTCCGGCGAGTGCGCGTAGTCGACGATGACCGCCGTGCCCCGCGGGGTCTCGTACCGCTCGAAGCGCCCCGGGACCGGCGGCATCCGGTCGAGCGCTCCGACGAGGCCGGACAGGTCGTGTCCGAGCAGGTGGCAGGCGGCCAGGGTGGCCAGCGCGTTGGCGACGGAGAACCGGCCGGGCACGGGGATCGCCGCCGGGTACTTGCGCCCCTCGTGGTGGAGGGTGAAGCGGGTACCGAAGGCGTCCATGGCGAGATCGGTGGCCCGGTAGTCCGCCTCGGTGTCGAGTGCGTACGTCGTCACCGCGCCGGGCATCAGCGCGGTGATCCCGGCGCCCACCGGGTCGTCGGCGTTGACCACCGCGCGCTCGCACAGCCCCTGGAACAGCCGGAGTTTGGCGTCCCGGTAGTTCTCCATCGTGCCGTGGTCGTCGAGGTGGTCCTGCGTCAGGTTGGTGAAGATCCCGACGTCGACGTACGCGTGGTCCACCCGGTGTGTCAACAGGCCCATGGAGGTGGCCTCCAGGACCACCGTGGAGACCGCCCGGTCGCGCATCCGCCCCAGCAGGTACTGGAAGTCGGGCGACTCGGGCGTGGTCAGGACGGAGCGGGGCATGGGGATCAGCTCGTCGCCGATCCGGCTGCCCGCCGTCCCGATCACCCCGACCCTGGTGCCCTCGGCGAGCCGCAGCACGGACTCGACCATGTACGACACCGAGGTCTTCCCGTTGGTGCCGGTGACGGCGACCATGTCCATCCCGCGCCCCGGCTCGCCGTAGTACCGCGCGGCGACGGCGGAAGCGGCGGTACGGGTGTCCGCCACCCGTACGACACACACGTCCGTGTCCGCCCACACCGCCGTGCCGGCGCCGGGCGAGGCCGCGTCGACGAGTACCGCCACCGCGCCGCGCGCGAGGGCGGCTCCGATGGCCCCGGGGCCGCCCTCCCGGTGGCCGGGGACGGCGACGAACAGCGAACCGGGGGTGACCCGGTGCGTGTCGAAGCAGGGGCCCGCGGTGATCGCCGTCTCCGGATCGCCCCGCAGAATCTCGTGGTCGTACCCGGCGAGCAGCGTGCTCAGCTTCACGGGGGTCCTCTCGTGGTGGCGGGGGTGCGGGGCACCGCGAAGCGGCCCGGAGGGCAGCGTTCCACGGGGTGACAGGAGGGAAGGGATCCGACGGTGGTGTACAGGGCGCGGCCGGCCCTCGGCCGGATCCGGACGAAAGGCCTTACGGCCACGTGCGCGACAGTGAGCGGGCTCGCGGCGTCACGCGACTCCGCCCCCGGCGTTGTTCGTCAGCCGTGGCCGTGCAGGGCGAGACAGGCGGCCTCGGGCGCCGCCAGGGGGCCGGGCGTCGTGGCCGCCGCGCGGGCGGCGGCGCCGCACCGGGCGCAGGGGGCCCGTCGCAGGCACTCCCTCACACCACGTGGACAACCCATGGGGCGAGTGTACGGCCGCAGGAGCGCTCCCGGGACCGGGCCCAGGACGGAGCAGTGGGGCGGGC
>NZ_JBHZEJ010000119.1:0-11738 GCF_042756365.1 Streptomyces sp. NPDC059092 | reverse complement strand
GTTCGGCCGCGCCAAACCCGACCTCCTGCGCAAGCGAATCCTGCTCGCTCATTGAAGATCGACATCTTGGATTTCACGGAACTCGCGACAGAGCCATACAGCAGTGTCCGTTGACAACCGGCACTACAGGTAGACGGCTCCACTGAGGGAACTGGGCGGTGATCAACCGCTTCACCAGGGCAGCGTCGATTCCCGCACGCCCGTCCGGCACAGCTGTAAGCACCCGCTGATCCTCACCGCTGAGGTCGTACCGGGCAAGTGATTAAAGACGCGAGACACATCTGAATGTCTGGAGAACCGCCGAACACGGCGCACCACGATGCGCACCGGTGCGGCGGCCGGGAGTGGACGACATCGTCGGTGCGCGCACCGGATGCCTCGATGTCCCGCACGCCCCACCGGCCGGTGCTCGCCGAAGTGGAGTCCACCCGATGTCGCGGTGGAGTCCCCGTTATGTTTTTCGCGGTCCTGCAATGGGGCCGCTGGCCTCCGGGCCCGGCATGACTGTGTCCCCCTGTCGAAGGCATGACCTGGGGGGTGGTGTCACCGGGCTCGGGAGGTGCCGTCGGAGACGCTGATGAGAGGTCCGGCCACTGCCCGGTCCGGCGCAATGCCGGACAGCTCGCGGGCGGCAGGTCTGCATAACGTGGATGCGCGCGTACGACACCACCGCCGAGGCCGGCACGTTCAACCCGCCTGGAGGGGCGCGATGTTCGACACCGAAGACGTGGGGGTGTTTCTCGGCCTGGACGTCGGCAAGAGTGCTCATCACGGGCACGGGCTCACGCCGGCCGGGAAGAAGGTCCACGACAAGCAGCTGCCCAACAGTGAGCCGAAGCTGCGGGCCGTCTTCGACAAGCTGACCGCGAAGTTCGGCACCGTCCTGGTGATCGTTGACCAGCCTGCCTCCATCGGCGCCCTCCCGCTGGCCGTGGCCCGGGACGCAGGCTGCAGGGTCGCCTACCTGCCCGGCCTCGCGATGCGCCGGATCGCCGACCTGTATCCGGGCGAGGCGAAGACCGACGCGCGCGACGCGGCGGTGATCGCGGACGCGGCCCGCACCCTGCCGCACACCCTGCGCTCGCTGGAGCTCACCGACGAGATCACGGCCGAACTGACCGTCCTGGTGGGCTTCGACCAGGACCTCGCGGCCGAGGCCACCCGCACCTCCAACCGGATACGCGGCCTGCTCACCCAGTTCCACCCCAGCCTGGAACGCGTCCTGGGCCCCCGCCTCGACCACCAGGCCGTCACCTGGCTGCTGGAGCGCTACGGTTCTCCGGCCGCACTGCGCAAGGCCGGACGCAGACGCCTCGTCGAGGCGATCCGGTCCAAGGCCCCGCGCATGGCCGTCCGGCTGATCGACGACGTCTTCGACGCGTTGGACGAGCAGACCGTCGTGGTCCCGGGGACCGGCACCCTCGACATCGTCGTGCCCTCCCTGGCCCACTCGCTCGCCGCCGTCCATGACCAACGCCGGGCCCTGGAAGCCCAGATCAACGCCCTGCTGGAGGCCCACCCTCATTCCCCGGTCCTGACGTCGATGCCCGGCGTCGGCGTCAGGACCACCGTCGGCGGCGGCACCAGCTTCCCCACCGCCGCCCACCTCGCCTCCTACGCCGGACTCGCCCCCACCACGAAATCCTCCGGCACATCGATCCACGGCGAACACGCCCCACGAGGAGGAAACCGGCAGCTCAAACGCGCCATGTTCCTCTCCGCCTTCGCCTGCATGAACGCCGACCCCGCCTCACGCACCTACTACGACAAGCAACGCGCCCGCGGCAAAACCCACACCCAAGCCCTCCTCCGCCTCGCCCGCCAACGCATCAGCGTCCTGTTCGCCATGCTCCGCGACGGCACCTTCTACGAACCCCGCATCCCCCAGGCGACGGCTGCATGAACCAGCCCACAGGAAGGCTGATGCATCAACACCTTGGGTCCTCTGCCCATGCCGAGATATCTGCGGCCCCCCGACGGACAGCTTCTTCCGGGTCCCGGGCGAGCTTCCCGCAGACCGCTGCGATGTCCGGCACACCGCCCGGTCCCACGAGCGCGTCATGCACCCCGGTCTGCAGCCAGTCGGCCTGGTTGTTGTCAGCCTCGGCAACCGCGAGAGCGATAAGCCTTATGGCGGCCACCGTCCCCACCCGGGTCAAAGCCTCTGCCGTCTGCCGGGTCACCGCCGTGTCCTCGACATCCAGCAACAGCCCCACCAGCGCTTCCGCAGCCTCAGAAACATCAGCGAAGGAAGCAAGGTCACGCCCGGAACGAACACGTTGCGTCCACGCAGGAGACGACGCCTCGGCCAAGGCTGCCTCCAACCCACTCGTCATCTCTGGCACGACCAGACAGTCTCACGCCCCACAGAGAAGATCGACCCCCGGGCAGAGGCCGCCCAGACGCTTGACGAAAAACATAGAGGCACCCCCCCCGGAGCCCACCCCGCATGGGCCCTACTCCCACCGGTCGGGCCCATGCGGTGGGCTCCGCACTCCAGGCGTCGCGTCGTCCACCGCGTCCAGTCACCACGAGTACCGGCGGTGCAGGCGTGCGGCGCGCCACGGGTTCGCCCGGCCACCCGGGTACTGGCGTGAGCGTCGCCGGATCGGCGGCGGCTTCGGCGACGGGTACAGCGCCGCTCGCAGCCGGCTGGCGTTAGCAAGCTGCTCCAGACGCTCCCGCCGTTCCGGTGAGAGCTGCATCAGGACCAGGTCGACCATGATTCCTCCTCGTTGACGGGGGCGGTTCCCGTACTCTCGCCACGCACTGACGTCTCCGGTGCCGGAGCGCCGGGCACGTCCCGGGTTCTGGCGCGGCACCTTCGTCCTCCGTCCCGCCGGACGGGTCCGCGGCGCGTCACGGCTGGTGGCCTTGGCCGGGGCCGGGCTGCTGGTGCTGCTGGTGCTCCTGGCGGCGCCGGTCGACCGGACCGGCCGTGTCGGCGGCCGGGGCCGGGATCTCCCCGTCCTCGATGGCGCGGCGGCGGGCGTTGGCCGCGCGGGTGACGGCGGCGAGCCGGTCCAGGTTCTCCGGCGTGCGCATCCACGTCGCCGGATCGGTCGTACGGCCCTCCAGATACTCCTTGGGCATCGCGGCCTGCTGGTGGGCATGGACGGCGGCGGCCCGCTGCGCCGGGGCGAGCGCGGCGTCCCGGCCCGGGTGGTCGACGCCGTGCGGCGCGTCTGACGCCTGGTCGTGGTGGTGGCCGTCGGTATGCGCGGAGACCGCCGCGGCTGCGGCCGGGGCGTCGTCCCGTGCGGCGGCGGGCGCGGGGCGGGCGGCGCGGATCGCGTTCTGAACGGCGAGGCTGGCGACCCGGGCCCGCTCGTACCGGCTCGACTCGCGCGGCGGCTTGCCATCGGTCCCGGCGATCCACCAGCGACCGGGCCAGGCGAAGTCGGCGGTGTAGGTGAGCTGGTCGGCAGCCGGGGTCCGGCGGCCAGGCTGGGGAACGGTGAACTGACGGGAGTAGTCGGACAGGGCGCGGCCCGCGATGTATTCGTCCAGGCCGCGGGTGAACTCCTGCCCGCGCAGGGTCTCCAGCAGGTGCCGGCGGGCTTCGGCCAGGACGTGGCGGCGGGCGAAGGTGCCGCGGACGGTGGAGACGACCGCGGCGACGTCGACGGCGGCGAGCGCGGCATCGACCACCGGGTCGACCCGGGCCCGGATCGCCGCACCCTCTGCCCGGCAGCGTTGGAGGAGCCCTTCGACCATCGCGGCGCCGAACGTGAGGAGCGCGGACGCCCGCCACCACGCGAGGAGCTGCTTCAAGGGGCGCGGGGTCTTCTTCTCGGGGCGGGTGTCCTGCGCCGCCCACCACCCGAGGCCGTGGCGGGCGCGCTCGCCGGGCAGCCGGCCGTGCTTGTGCGCGTACTGGTAGGTAAGGCCCTCCAGGACGTCCTCGATCCGCTGACGGCGGGTGGAGGACCAGTCGATGAGCTCGGAGTCGACACCGGCTATCTCCATCACCGGGCGCAGGCCCGGCGTCACCTCCCGGGGCACCGTCGCCAGTCCCAGTTCCTCGCACACCTCGGTCGTCATCGCGAGGGTGTAGAGCGTCCCGGCCGCCACCACATGCCGGTAGAGCCGGACCGTGTCCAGGGCACCCTACTTCGGCTGTAGGCCCGCAATCGGAATGTCCCGTTCCGCTGTAGTGGTCTGCAGGTTTTCCGTATGTCTCATTATGTCTCATTCAGGGGACACCTCTCACCGTCTCACGATCTCGTCCCTTTGAGGCTGGTCCGCAAGCTGGAACAGGACCTGGACGGCGAGCTCCTGGTCCCCGGCGGTCAAACACACCCCATGCAGCTCACCGGCCTGGGCAAGAAGGTCGTGACCGCCGCGGCGCCGTATACCGACCAGTTCGGTGATCTCCACGGACCACGTCACAAGCCGAAGGCGCTCGCCTCGCCCGAGCTGCGATAGCCCGTGGGCATGAGCAACGGTGAATCTGGGCGATCCTCCTGCGCGGGCCGCGAGGAATCTGGATCATGGGAGGGGGTGTTCCTCGCCCGCGTCGAGGAGCTCGGTCACGAGCCGACGGGCGTACGCGGCATCTAGTCCGGCCGGGCGGAAGAGGATGCGGTACATCATGGGGGCGACCACGCGATCCATCGCCGTCTCGACGTCGGGAGTGTTCTCCTCGCGGCCGATCGCGCGGGCGAGTATGACGTCGACCTGTTCGGCCGCGTAGGCCGAGCACCGACCGGCGTTGCTGCCGTCCGGGTCGCCGAGCAGAGCGTCACGGATGTAGGCGCGGCCGGAGGGGGACGACATCTCGTCGAGGAACTGTTCGGCCCAGGCCGTCAGGTCGGACAGCAGGTCGCCGTGGCTCTCCGGCGCGGTGTCGGGCCGCAGGCGCTCCACCGCGACGTCTGACAGCAGCTCCTGAAGGTCACCCCAGCGGCGATAGATCGTCGAGGGGGTGACTCCGGCGCGCTGGGCGACCAGCGGGACGGTCATCGCGTCGCGGCCCCGCTCCGACAGGATTTCGCGGACAGCGGTGTGCACCGAAGCCTGGACCCGTGCACTGCGCCCGCCGGGGCGCACCATCGGCCTACGATTCATGACTCCACCTTAAAGCACGGTTATTGCGTTTAGGAGGAGCATGCCGGCTCGACGGCGGCGCCAGGGCCCCCTTGCCGGTCTCCTCGCTGCGGGCATCCGGGCCTGATCCCGACCGGAGCCGAACGCATATGGGCCGGGCCGGACGGTTCCGGCCCGGCCCATATGCCGTTCTCAGGCGGTCGGCGCGAGCGATCGGGCGGACTGCGTCCGCTTGTAGGCGTGGCTCACCCGCAGCAGCTGCCGCTCGGCCGAAGGGCCGTCCGAGCAGCTGCATGCCGATCGGCATGCCCGCCGTGTCGTGGCCCACCGGGACGCACAGAGCGGGCACTCCGGTGATTACGCAGCGTGCCCTCGTGGTAGGCGGTGGCCTCCGGCACCATCAGCCCCCACTGGGTGGCCTGGATGTACCGGGTCATCGGGATGCCGATCTCGACGAGATGGGCGCCGAGCGTCTCCAGCTGCGCGATGCCCCGGCGGACGGTGGTCTCCACCTCCGCGTCGACATGGTCGAAGTAGTAATTGCGCGGCACCCCGACGCCCCCGCCAGGTCCGGCTCCCGTTCCGGCCGGTAGTCGGCGGCGGGGGTGTCCAGCGAGGCGGGGTCACGCGGGTCGTGCCCGGCGAGGACGGTCAGGACCAGGGCCGCGTCCTCGACGGTGCGGGTGACCGGGCCGACGTGGTCCAGCGACCAGGACAGCGACGTGACACCGTGGCGTGGCACCAGCCCGTAGGTCGGCTTGAAGCCGACGACCCCGTTCAGCGCGGCGGGAACCCGGATCGACCCGCCGGTGTCGGCGCCGAGGGCGAAGGTCGCCGCCCCGGCCGCCACCGCGACGGCGGACCCGCCGCTGGAGCCTCCCGCGAGCCGGCCGCGGTCCCAGGCGTTGCCGGTCTCGCCGACAGCACGGTCGCCGCCCGGCTGCGGGCCGCAGGCTCCGTCCTGGTCGGCAAGACCCACACCCACGAGTTCGCCTACGGCCTGACCACCCCGCGCGGCGCGGTGGCCGGCCAGGACCCGGGAACTGGCGCTGGTGGCCGAACCGGCGACGTCGATCAGGTCCTTGAGCCCGGCCGGGACGCCGTGGAGCGGCCCCCGGAACACGCCGCGGGCCGCTTCCTGCTCGGCCTCCCGCGCCGCGCCGCGCCGCGGGCCTGCTCAGCGGTGACGGCGACGTACGCCTTGACGTGCGGGTCCACCTGGTCGATGCGGTCGAGGACCGAGTCCACCAGCTCGACGGGGAACAGCCGACGGGCCCGGATCTGCTGCGCGGCGTCGGCGAGGGTCAGCTCATACGGCTGCATCGCGCTTCTCCTTTCCGGCGCGGTAGGCGCTGGCGGGCGGAGTGTCCCCGAAGTCCAGCTCGCGCAGGACCGCGACGACGGAGTGGATGTGGCAGGCGGTGGCGGCGACCGCGGCGTGGCCGTCATCGGGCAGCGGAAGCCCGGCATGGGCGGCCCAGCGGGCGGCCTCGGGCGGCGTGAGTTCAACGGAGGGCACAGGTTTCTCCTGATCAGGGGGCGTGGCAACGAAGCCCCCACGGTAAAAGCTAACAGTTTGCTTTAGCCTGCCGCAGGCCCTACGGTTGGGTTAAAGCAAATGCATTGCATTTACGGAAGGAGTTCCATGCCCGGCGTCATCTCCGACGTACAAGCGGTGGCCGACGCGCCCGCGATCTCCGACGCGCCCGCGCACGTCGCTCACCAGGCCACCCGTACCCGCACGGCTTCTTTCGCCCTCAACGTGTCGATACTCGTGGCCCTCCTGGCCGCGTCCAGCGCTCCGACCCCGCTCTACCCTCTCTACCAGGACCAGTGGGGCCTCTCCGCGCTCGCCGTCACCGTGGTCTTCAGCGCGTACGCCCTGGCCCTGTTGCTGGCCCTGCTCACCACCGGAGCGCTCTCCGACCACCTAGGGCGACGCCCCGTCCTGGCAGGAGCCCTGCTCATGGCGGCTGCCTCCATGGTCCTTCTGGCCTCAGCGGATGGCGCCGGCTCCCTGACCATCGCCCGGGTCCTGCAAGGAGTGGCCACCGGCGCGGCCACCAGCGCCGCGGGCGCGGCGCTCCTCGACCTGGAAAACCCCCGGCGCCCGGGCCGGTCCGCCCTGGCCAACAGCGTCACCCCGGTCGCCGGCATGGCCACCGGCGTAATCGTCTCCACCCTGCTCGCCCGTTTCGCCCCCGCCCCCACCGTCTACGTACTGCTGGCGGCGTTGTTCCTCGCCCAAGCGATCGCGGCCACCTTCACCACGGAGACGGCCCACCGCCACGCGGGAGCGCTGCGGTCGCTGCGCCCGCGGGTCAGCGTCCCGCCACCGGCCCGCCGCGCCCTGCTGGCCGCGGGCGCCGCTATCGGCACCGTCTGGGCGCTGGGCGGCTTCTACTCCTCCCTCGGCCCGGCCCTCGTACACCTGGTGGCCCCCGACGCCCCGCAAGCAGCCCGCGGCATGGTCTTCTTCGCCCTCAGCGCCACCGCCGCGCTCACCGTATGGGCGCTGCGGCGAAGGCCGCCCCGCGCCACGGCGATCGGCGGCTGCCTGTCCGTCCTGCCCGCCGCGGCCCTGACCCTGAGCGGTCTGCACGGCGCCGGGCTGCCTGCCGTCTACGGCGGCGCGGTGCTGGCCGGCATCGCCTTCGGCGCCGTTTCCCAGGGGGCGCTGCGTATGCTCCTCGCCTCGCTCGACGAGCGGGACCGCGCCGCGACACTGGCCGCCTACTACATCCTCAGCTACCTCTCCATGAGCCTGCCCGCTGTCGCTGCGGGCGCCGCCACCCAGCACTACGGGCTGGGGACCACCTCACACGCCTACGCCATCACCGCCGCTCTCCTCGCTTTGGCGGCCCTGGCGGCGCTCACCGCGTCACGACGCGGGGCGGCCCGCCCCGAAGCCGACCGCTCCCACTGAAGAGAACAAAGGAAACGACACACCATGCACACCTCCCCCGCCGCCACCCTCATTCCCTCCTGGACCGTGGGCGGCGTCACCGTCCACCGCGTCGACGAAGTCGCCCTGCCGCCCGCGACCGGATCCTGGCTGCTGCCCGACGCCACCCCCGAGGTGGTGACCGCACAGGACTGGCTGCACCCCCACTTCGCCGGCCAGGACGGGATTCTGCACATCGACAGCCACAGCTTCGCGTTCGTCGTGGACGGACTGCGCGTTCTCGTCGACACCGGCATCGGCAACGGCAAGGAGCGGGCCAACCCGGCCTGGCACCACCTGCGGACCGACTTCCTTCAGCGCCTCACCGCCGCCGGTTTCCCCCCGGACTCCGTCGACCTGGTGATCCTCACCCACCTGCACGCCGATCACGTCGGCTGGAACACACGGCAGGTGAACGGCGAATGGGTCCCCACCTTCCCCAACGCCCGCTACCTCACCTCCCGCACCGAGCGGGAGTTCTGGGCCACGTACGACATGGAGGAGGCACGCGAACAGATGTTCCGCGACTCCGTGATCCCGGTCGAACAGGCGGGTCTGCTGAGCACGGTCGACGTCCCGCACAAGGGGGCCGAGATCGCCCCCGGCCTGCGCTTGATCCCGACACCCGGCCACACCCCCGGCCACGTCGCGGTGGAACTGACCAGCCAGGGGGAGACGGCGCTGATCTCCGGCGACTGCGTCCACCACCCCGTCCAGCTCGCCCACCCCGTCATCGGCGCCTGCGTCGACATCGACCCACGGCAGTCCGAGGCCACCCGCCGCAAGCTGCTCGGCTCCCTCGCCGGCACGGACACCCTCCTCCTCGGCACCCACTTCGCACCGCCCACCGCCGGCCGCGTGATCACGCACGGCAACGCCTACCGGCTGAAGCCCGTCCCCGCTTCCTGATGCCGTTGCCACGCCGTCTCGGTCACCGCAGGTATGGCCCAGCCCCTCGGACCCCACCAGGGCCGCTCCTCTCGAATTCGCCCGCCAAGGCCGAACACGCCAGGGACACGTACGCGAAAGGCGTCTACCAGGACGGCGCCCGCAGAGATCAGCCCTCCCTCGTACGGGGGATACCCGGCCCGAGTCGATGGGTTTCCCGCGCTGGAGCCGTATCTGGCGGGGATCGAATCGGACGACGCTGACCTGCAGGGTCACCGTGCCCGGCTCGAGGCCCGCGTCGCGGGCGAACGCCGTCAAGGTGGGATTGCGGACTGCTTCCAGAAAGCGGCGCAGACTGCGCTGTCCGCCTTTGGTTCCTGCCGCCGGCCGCAGCAGAGCGGGCAGGCGAACCAGCCTTGCTGCCACGGCGGCGGTTGTACGTGGCCTCCGCCGAAGATGTGCCCGCACGGGAGGGTGCGCCGCTTGAGCCGCCGCCGCTCCAGCTCCTGAAGCCACCGACACGCCGTCCCGCGACCGGGCAGCTTCACCTCGCCCTCGCCGTAGCGGGCAACGAGACGAGGTCCGACGGCACGGATCACCTTCCCCCGGGTCGGCTTCAGCTCCTACCCGTGCTCGGCCATGATCTCCAGAGCCATTTCCACCCACCGCACATCGGCCCGGCCGAGCCCGCCCATGTCGCCGTTCCCGCGATCCGGGCCGCTGTGCACGAGCCCGGCTTCCAGGTCGGCGTGGAAGGCGCGACCCACCGCTTGATCGTGCGCGCGCTCACACTCAACTCCGTCGCCTTTGCCTCGTATCGCTCCAGCTTGGGCACGGTGGCCGCGTACTGCGGCCGAGGCTCGCCCGGCTCCGGCAGCTCGTCGCTGCCTGACCGGAAGCCGGTCAGCACTTGGGCGGCCCGCTCCCTGACTTCTTCCAGCTCCTCCTCGCTGAGCTGGGCCCGTAGCGCCAGCGGCCAGGCCGCGGCCCATCCATCGCCCGGCCGGGACACCGGCCTGCTCCTGCGCGGCGCGCAGCGGCGTGCGCGCCGGGCGGCGGCCGTCGCCGACGACGGTCTCGCGCAGGTAGTAGCGGTACATCCGACCGGCCCGGACGATCTTGATATCCACTGTCATGGAGACCACGGCACACGGCCCTGACCAGTGAGAAAAGACCGATCAGCAGGACGTCCCGCCCAGCGGGAGCAGTAGCCGGACTTTCTTCTCAGGCGCCCGCCGGGCGGGAAGCCGCCCCGGGCCGGACACGAATGTCATCGCTCTACCGGACGACACCACCGAGCATCATCGGGCGCCATGTAGCGCCACTGAGCGCCACCGAGTTGCAAGACGCCCACTGCCAAGGAGCGCCGCTCTCATCAGCCCCCGGCAACCGCCCGGGGCTTCGTCGTGCGCCTGGAGGAAACCACCGTGCCCACCTTCGAGACCCTTCCCCGCTTCACCGCCGACCTCCAGCACCTCACCCCCGCCCAGCCCCGGCGCTTCCGCCGCGTCGTCCTCCAGTCGTTCGTACCCGACCTCGGCACGGGCCGGCCCTTCCGGGCCGTCCTGCGCGTCAAGCACATCCAGCGAGCCCCGGCGTCTTCGAGCTCACCTGGGCACCGGACGGACGCGCGACGTGGTCGTACGGCCAGGCCGTGCTCCCCGGGGCCCGGCACGTCGTGTGGCGCCGCATCGGCACACACGCCGGCGTCTTCACCACGCCCTGACGGACGTGAGCAACGGACTGGGCCAGGTTGGGCACCAACCGTCCGAGAGCTGCGCCGCGCGGCCCTCGGCACGGCGCGGATAACCTGCCTGGATGAAGCGGATTCAGCGGGTCGCCGGCGCGGTCGTCGGCTCGGCGGTGGGTGACGCTCTGGGCGGCCCCTTCGAGTTCGGTCCTCCAGGAGCGTTCTCCGCGCGGTTTCCCGCGTCTGGTGCCGGTGGCGAGATGTGCGGAGGCGGTGGCTGGGACCCCGGCGAGGCAACTGACGACACGCAGATGGCCGTCCTGGTCGCCGAGTCGTTGCTGGTGCGGGGCGGACTGGATCTGCCGGACATCTTCGGCCGCTTCCAGCGGTGGGCAGCATCGGAACCGAAGGACATCGGCTTGCAGACCGAAGATGTCCTGACCAACGGCATGCCCTGGGACCTCGCCGCCGCGATCCATTTCCAGGTCAACCGGCGAGCTGCGGGAAATGGTTCCTTGATGCGGGCATCGACCTCCGCGGTCCACTTCGCAGCCGCCGGCCGAGAAGCCACCATGGACGCGGCCCGCCGCATAGCTGCCCTCACCCACGGTGACCGCGCGGCCTGGGAAGGCACCGCGATCTTCCATGAACTCATCCGCGTCACGTTCGAGGGCACCGCCCCCCTCGCCGCGCTCCCGGACATCCTGGCTCTTGTCCATCCCGACCACCGCGGCCGATACGCCACCGTTCTCGCTCCCGACTGGCATCCCGATCAGGCGACTGAGTTCAACGGTGCCGTCTGGCCCTGCCTGGGCTCCGCGGTCTGGGCCCTGCGCACCACTTTCAGCTTCGAAGACGCGATACGCGCGGCGATCGACCTCGGCGGTGACACGGACACCGTCGCCGCCGTGGCCGGAGGCCTCGCGGGGGCGTACTACGGGCTGGACTCGATCCCCGCCCACTGGACCCAGCCGCTCCACGTGCCCCTCCCAGGATTCGATGGGCGGGTGCTGCACCTGGCGGATCTGCTCCACCTCGCACACCGCCTCGGAGGCTGAACCGGGTCGTGGGGGGTGGCTCGAGAGGAGGACATGAGGAGGAAAAACGACCACGCCGGCCGCCCACACAGAGCAGAACCCCACGACCCCGCACAGGCGGTGGGTGGGG
>NZ_JBHZEJ010000118.1:0-11819 GCF_042756365.1 Streptomyces sp. NPDC059092 | reverse complement strand
GGCCCCCGGGGGCCCCCGGCCGGTGCTCCGCTACTCGGTCTTGATCGCCGTCAGCATGTTGAGCTTCGCCGCGCTGCGCGCCGGCCACAGCGACGCCAGGACACCCACCAGGGCGGCCAGCGCCAGGAAGAGCGCGATCCTGTCCCACGGTATGAACAGCGCGTACCCGGGGATCGCGTTCTTGATCGTCTGACCGATCGCCCAGGCCAGGAAGGTACCGAGGCCGATCCCGACCACCGCGCCGAAGAGCGAGATCACCACGGCCTCCAGCCGGATCATCCGCTTCACCCTGCGCCGGTCCAGACCGATCGCGCGCAGCATGCCGATCTCCTGCTGCCGCTCGAACACCGACATCGCCAGGGTGTTGACGACCCCGAGGACCGCGATGATCAGGGCCATCGCCAGCAGGCCGTACATGATGTTCAGCGCCGTGTTGATCAGCCCGCTGTTCTGGTTCCTGATGTCGTTCTGGTCCATCAGCGTGATCGCCGGGTTCTTGCCCAGGGCGTCCACGAGGGCCTGCTCACGGGCGCCGCTCGGGCCGCCGTCCGCCTTCACCCACACCTCGCGGATGAAGTGCTTGGCCTCGTGCGGGTTCGCCAGCTCCGTCGAGATGAGCAGCGGGGAGAGGAACTCGTTCCCCTCGTAGACCGCGCCGATCTTCAGGTCGGCGCTCTTCCCGTCGTTGTACTTCACCTGGATGGTGTCGCCGGTCTTCCACCCCTTGGACTTCGCGGTGTCCTCCGCGACCGCGACCGCGTCGCCGGAGAGCGAGCCGAGCGAGCCGGAGACCGTGGTGAGGTTGAAGACCTTCTCGATGGCCCCGGGGGTCACCCCGGAAGCCGACTCGTACTCGCCCTTGATCTCCAGGTCGACCGCCTGCTGCGGGGAGACCGCGCTGACGCCGGGGGCCTTCTTCAGCGCGCTCAGGGCGCTCGGGTCGAGAGGGTTGCCGTTGGCCATCATGGCCTTGTAGTCGGCCTTGATGTTGTCCGTGGTCATCTGGTCGATGGCCTGGCCGATCGTGACACCCAGCACGGTGAGGCCGGTGACCAGGGTGAGTCCGATGGCCAGCGCGGAGGCGGTGGCTCCGGTGCGCCGCGGGTTGCGTACGGCGTTCTGGGCCGCCAGCTTGCCCGACACCCCGAAGACCCGTACGAGCAGCGGCCGTACGAGCGCGATGACCGGCCGGGAGAGCAGCGGGATGAGCACGATGACGCCGATCATCGTGAGGAATCCGCCCCCGGCCAGGATGAACCGGCCCTTGGAGCCCTGGTGCGCGCCCACCAGGATCCCGGCGGCGCCCAGCAGGGCGATGACCAGACCGATGGAGTTGCGGACGACGAGGGACTTGGTGGTGGCCACGGCGTGCACGCTGCTCATCGCCGCCACCGGCGGGATCTTCGCGGCCCGGCGGGCCGGCAGCCAGGCGGCGAAGACGGTGATCAGCACACCGACGCCGAGCGCGGCGGCGATCGCGACCGGGGAGACGATCAGCGGTCCGCCCGGGATCTTCGCGCCGAACGAGTCCATCAGGCCGCGCAGTCCCATCGCCAGACCGAGCCCGAGGACGAAGCCGACGACCGAGGCGATGATGCCGACGATGGCCGCCTCGGCCAGCACCGAGCGCTTGACCTGCTTGCGGGAGGCGCCGACGGCGCGCATCAGCGCCAGTTCCTTGGTGCGCTGGGCGACCAGCATGGTGAAGGTGTTGGAGATCAGGAAGACGCCGACGAACAGGGCGATGGCGGCGAAGGCCAGCAGCATCTGGTTGAGGCCGGAGAGACCCGACTCGATCTCCTTCGCCTGCTTCGTGGCCAGCGCGTCGCCGGTCTCCGCCTCGGCGTTCTTCGGGAGGATCTTCTTCACCTGCGCGAGGAGCGCGGTGTCGGAGGTGCCGGGGGCGGCGCTGACGGTCGCCTTCTCGTAGTAGCCGGGCTCCAGATAGAGCTTCTGGGCGACCTCGGTGGTGAAGAGGACCAGGCTGCCGCCCGCGTTGACCGCGCCGTCCTCGGTGGTGAAGACACCGGAGAGGGTGTACTCCTTCACCGGTCCGTTGGTGGCGACCCGCACGGTGTCACCGACCTTGTACTCGCCCTTGGTGGCGGTGTCCTTGTCGAGCGCGATCTGGCCTTCCTCGCGGGGGCCCGAGCCGTCGGTGAAGGTGTACGCGGGGTCCTTGCCGTTCTCGCCGGGCGCGAAGTTGGAGCCCGTGTTGGACCAGCCGTCGCCGATCAGCTTGCCGTCGGGGTCCGCGACCCCGGCGAAGTTCTCGATGCGCCCGGTGACGGAGGCGACCCCGTCGAGCGCCTCGATCCGGTCCATGGCGGCCTGGCTGAGTCCCGGGCCGCCCTTGCGGGCCTCCGGGTCGTCGCTGTCGCGGAAATCGTAGGCGGAGACGGAGACGGCTACGTCCTTGTAGCTCTTCACCGACTGGTTGCGGAAGGCGCTGCCGAGGGTGTCGGTGAAGATCAGGGTGCCGGAGACGAAGGCGACGCCGAGCATGACGGCGAGCACGGTCATCAGCAGCCTGGCCTTGTGCGCGAGCACAGTTCGCAGGGCGGTACGGAACATGATGGGAGTCCTGGTGAGGGTGGGCCGGAGGGGACGGGACGGGGCGTACGGTCAGCTCGTGCGGCCCTTGGCGTCGAACGCCTTCATCCGGTCCAGCACGCCGTCGGCGGTGGGCGCGAACATCTCGTCGACGATGCGCCCGTCGGCGAGGAAGATCACCCGGTCCGCGTAGGAGGCGGCCACCGGGTCGTGCGTCACCATCACGACGGTCTGGCCCAGCTCCCGTACCGAGTTGCGCAGGAAGCCCAGCACCTCGGCGCCGGAGCGCGAGTCCAGGTTCCCGGTCGGCTCGTCACCGAAGATGATCTCGGGCTGCGAGGCGAGGGCGCGGGCGACGGCCACGCGCTGCTGCTGGCCGCCGGAGAGCTGGGTGGGCCGGTGGCCGAGCCGGTCGGAGAGGCCGATCATCGTGATGACCTGGTCGAGCCACGCCTTGTCGGGCTTGCGGCCGGCGATGTCCATGGGGAGCGTGATGTTCTCCAGGGCCGTCAGGGTCGGCAGCAGGTTGAACGCCTGGAAGATGAAGCCGATCTTGTCCCGGCGCAACTGCGTGAGCTTCTTGTCCTTCAGGGTGGACAGCTCGGTCTCGCCGATGCGCACGGAGCCGCTGCTGAAGCTGTCGAGGCCGGCCACGCAGTGCATCAGCGTGGACTTGCCGGAGCCGGACGGGCCCATGATCGCGGTGAACTCACCCTGGCGGAAGTCGACGGAGACATGGTCGAGCGCGACCACTTGGGTCTCGCCCACTCCGTAGACCTTCGAGAGATCGGAGGCGCGGGCGGCCACCGTGGTGGCGCGGTGGGCGAGCGGGGTGGTGGTCACGGAAGAACACTCCTGTCGGAACGGTCAGGACGGAGCCGGAACGGACCCGGCGGCGGGGCTCCGCGAGCGGAGGAACCCCTCCCTCGGCGGACTCCTCCATCCTCTTCTCGCCTGGCCCTCCGGGCGTCCGTCCCGATGCCCGTTCCCGTGGCCCTCTTGGGTCTGACCCACCGGGCCGCGCTCTCCTCCTCGGGTATGACACCGCCCCTGAGAGGGTGTAAGCACGCCCCCCGGAGGATCCCCGCCCGCCCGCGCGACCACCTGCGCGCCGGAGGCGCTCCGGCGCACGCCCGGAGCGGTGGCTGTGCCGGATGCGTGACCGGGCGGCGACTTTTCGTCATTCTCGTGTGCCTCGGTACGAGATGGCCACCCGCGCCCGGCATGTGCCGATGACTTGTTACGTGCCCTGACGCACCCTCAGACCTCAATAAAATAAGACAACATCGGGTAGGCGCTCGGCTGTTCGAGTGGTGTGTCCCGATAGGCTCCTGTGCCAACGCGGCGTCGCGCGCCTTGCCCGGATGGTGGAATGCAGACACGGCGAGCTTAAACCTCGCTGCCCCTCGGGGGCGTGCCGGTTCAAGTCCGGCTCCGGGCACATCTCGCGCCACCTGTGTTGAGCAGCGGAAACGACCGATTTCCGCTGTCACTCTGTGTGTGCTTGGGCGCACCGTGGGCGCACGGCGCCTCTACGCTCGGTCCATGGCGTACGTCGCGAAGCGGAAGAACCGGCTCGGCGAGTTCACGAGCTATCAGGTGAAATGGCGTCTGGGCGGGTCACGAGATGGCCGCTGGCAGGACGAATGGTTCGAGGACGAGCCGTCGGCCGATGTCTTCAAGAAGGCCGTCAACGAGCACGGGCAGCAGTGGCCCCCGGGTGGGTGAAAGGCAAGGGGTACATCGACCCGATGGCCGGCGACGACGCCCGGTACGTCTTCGCGACGTACGCACGGGAGTCGGTGAAGAACCGGACCGGCGTCGAGGGGCACTACAAGGACGCGATCATGGAGGAGTTGGAGACCTGCATCCTTCCGGCCTTCGCGCATCGCGACATCCGCAGTACTGAGCACTTCGGCAAGGCCACTGTCAGCGCCTGGGTGAACCTGATGGCGAAGACGAAGGTGTGGCGGGGCTCCAGACAGGAGATGAGCCCGAAGACCCTCAAGAACCTTCACGGCCTGCTGTCCTCGATCCTTCGGGAGGCGACGCAGGAGGAGCCGCCGCCGCGCGACCGCAACCCGTGCGAGTCAACCCGGTTGCCGCGTACAGACGACGACGGAGTGATCGACGACGGTGAAGACGAGGACATGTGCTTCCTCGAACCGTCCGAAGTCCAAGGGGGCGTCGACCAATTCGATCGGCCGGAAGACAAGAAACTGGTGCGCCGGAAGTACGCGACGGGTCTGCGATGGGGTGAACTCACCGCGGTCGCGAAGCGCCAGGTCTTCCGCGACCCGAAGGACGGCGAACCGAAGCTTCGGGTGACCCGGGCCTGGAAGCGGCGGACGCGGGAGGATGGCGGCGGCTATTACCTGGGTAAGCCGAAGCCGAAGCGATCCCGCCGCACCGTGAGGCTCGACGAGATCACGTACCAGGAGATGATCGACGACGGCCTCAATGGTCTCAAACCTGGGGATCTGCGGCACCACAACGACAAGGGCGAGCGGCTGCCGTACTCGACTTTCTACGACCGGTTCGTGGTGGCCGTACGGCGGGCGAAGGAAGCTGGCACGCTGGACCCCGATCAACGCCCGACGATCCACGACCTGCGGCACTCCCACGCGGCGGCGCTGCTGTCGGCCGGACGGGGTTTGACCTACGTCCAGCGGCGATTGGGCCATGAGTCGATCACCACGACGTCGGACCGGTACGGGCATCTGCTGCCTCCGGCCGACGACGGCCCGCTGGGCACAAGCTCCTCCATGACCGTCCAGGGGACGGCGATACGCTCCCTTCCGACCGCCCGGATCGTCCGCAGGAGGTCGGCGCTGCTGCTTTCCAGACCGACCCCGCGGAGGATGCACGCATCCAAGATGATCACTGACTGGCTCCCACCCCTTGATGTTTCAGGCGATGTTCGCAGGATGTGGGGCCTGCCTGCATGGGGATTGGTGGCCGACGGTTGGCCTCGGCGCCGTGCGCGCTGAGGCCAGTCCCAGCGCACTGGCGTGCGTGAAACCTCCTTGCGTGGAGTGTCTGGAATGCGAGCATCCGATCGCCGCCGGCCTCGCCGTGTGCCAGCTCCATAAGGGTTGGCTCTGGCGGCATGGCGCTCCCGGTGCGCGCCGGGGCCTTGACAGCTCCCTGCTGTCGTGCCGCACTCGCTCGCTATCGGACTGTTGTCAGCGGATGCCGTCCCAGGCGCGACGCTCGTCGGGGGCGGGGTCGTCGACCACGCGAACCTTCTCCGCGATCAGTGCTGTGGGCCGGCGGGTTGTGTCATAGGGCTCCCACCCCGGCGCGCCTTCCCTGGCGAAGGACACCCATGTCTCGTGTGCCGTGGCGGCTGCTGTCGGCGAGGGCTGGTCCCCTATGAGCGCCCGTACGCTGTCGTGGCCCTCGGTCCGGAAGATGAACGGCACCTCCGTCGCGTGGCACGTGCCGAAGCCGTGGTTGTCGGTCGGCTCCAGATGGTCGAAGCGGTACACCCAGGTAGGCCCGGCACCCCCGGCGATGCGGGCTTCGGCGTACCGGAGGGCCGGAACGGCGTAGGTCCAGTCGGTGCTGACCGCCGCGAGCAGATCGCCGGGGGTGGCGCCGGGTCGCGCGGCGCGGTAGACCTCCACCGCTTCCGGCCCGAGCCCGAGTGCCCCCGCCGCGCCGAGCAGGGCGGCCTCGTCGATCGCGTCGAGCGTGTGCGTGGCCACGAGGAACAGGCGGCCTTCGTCGCGGTTCCAGCCCGTGAGCAGCGGAACCGGCGCGCTTGTACCGGCGCGAGCGGCGTCCAGCGGATGGAGCGGCAGGACGGTACCGTCGACCACCGGTGCGAACGGCAGTTTGCTCGCTGCGAGGCTTCCCCACCTGGCGGGATCGAGATCGCTCTGGATCGCGGCAATCACCTCGGAAGCGGCGCGCACGAGCCGGCCGGGCGGAACGGCGGCGATGGCATCCCTGGTGAACGGCACTTCGAGGGTTTCGGCCAGCAGGCTGCCGACCGCCAGCCCCTGCTCGGAAGTGAGCGTGGCGGTGGCGGCTCCGGACTGCGTGACGGCGCGGGCGAACAGCCCGGCCGCGGACGGCATCGCCAGCAGGGCGGCAATGCTCATCGCGCCGGCCGACTCCCCCGCGACCGTCACATTCCCGGGGTCACCGCCGAAGGCGGCGATGTTGTCCCGCACCCATTCCAGCGCGGCCACCTGGTCCTGCAGGCCTGGATTGGGCACGCCGTCGCCGAGAAAGAGAAAACCCTCGGCGAGGAGCCGGTAGTTGATCGCCACGCAGACCACGCCGCTGCGCGCGAAGGCCGACCCGTCGTACGCCGCCACGGAATTGGAGCCGTTGGTGAACCCGCCGCCGTGGATCCATACCAGCACCGGAAGACCGCTCGCCCCGGGGGCGGGTGTCCAGACATTGAGGTTGAGGCACTCCTCCCCCTCGATCTCCACCTCGTGGAAGAGCTGCCGGAAGACAGGCGGATAGTCCTCTTTCGGCACTGTCGGCCCCATGCGGCCGGCGTCGCGGACGCCCCGCCACGGAATCACCGGCTGCGGCTCCCGCAGCCGGTTCGGCCCGAAAGGCGGCGCGGCGTACGGAACTCCCAGGAAGGAGGCGACACCGTCGCGTATTCGGCCTTCCAGGGTGCCGCCGTCGACGGCCACCCGGGGGTTGTACACGTCTTTCGACATCAGAACTCCTATAACGTTGCAAAAGGGTGCCCATGGCGTGCCGACCGGGACAGCGAATCCCGATATGGCCGCCTCGATCCGCCCGAGCCCTTCCCTCGGACGGCCGAGCACACTGCGGGTCCGGGACGGGCCCGATCCGTCCGAGTGTTCGATGCACCCTTCCAGAGGACGTGCCTGCCCCTCCGATGGTTCACACCAGATGCCCGGGTCTTACGGCCCGGGGAGAATCCACGGAACCGTGGCCATGCTCGTGGCGATGCGGGCCTCGCCCGACGAGCCGACCGCGCCGGCCGTCGCGACCTGAACGAGCTGGTCCGGTCCGCGAGGCCACTGCGAGGGGCTGGGGCGGCAGGATCGCCCGGCCGCCCCAGCCCCCTCCTCGCCGGGCCTGCGGCCTACCGCTCCTCGGTGACGCGGAGGGTGACACCGTTCTTGATCGTCACCTTGGCCCTGAGGTCGTCCGCCTTGGCGGCCTTCTCCAGCTCGGCTTCCGTGCACTTCTGTGCGGTCTGGCCCTCGGCGTCCCCGCAGATCCCGCCCGCGCCCCGGATCTCCGTGGCCCGGGACACCCAGAACTGCTGATCCATGCCGTCGGTGGTGACCGTGCAATTGCCCGGTGCCTGGTAGGACACCTCGCCGCCCTCGAACGTGCCGCTGACCCCGCTCCTACCGCTCACCCCGCCGCCCCGCTCCTGTCGGCGGTCTTCTACTCGGTCGCCGTGCCGTCCGCGCCGGCGCCCTGGGTGGTGTCGTCGTTCTGGCAGGCCGTCATCAGCAGCGTGCCCGCAACGGCGTCGGCAGCGACAAGAGCGGAACGGACCCGCGGCGAAGTCATGATGAAGAAACCCCTCTCGGAAGGAGTGAAGCGAGTGCGGTGGTCCGCGGCCTGGGAGCCGCTGGGAAACACCGTGCCCCGCTCCGGACGCTCCTCCCGGGTGAGACGGGGGCCCGGAGACGAGGTACTGACGCGAAGGACAACGGGCTGCGGAGGCGACCGGTTCAACGCCCGTCGCCCCCGCAGCCCGTTGTCCGCGTCGTTCCACGTACGGCGCACGACACGCCACGCACGGCGATGAACCGTCCGCGTGCTTCCGCCGTTGTGCACGACCGGAGAGGCGGCTTGCGTTCGACGAAAGACGCCCTAGGGGCGCCGACACCAAGTCAGCCCTTTCGTGATCTGAAAACTGGATCTGGCCTGGGAGGTTTCCGTCGGAACCCACCCTCCGGGATGGCCTGCCATCCACCGCTGCAATCGGCCGGATGATCTGGACATCGGGGTACGGAAATGATCAATCTCGCAGAACTCGCCCTCCTCTCGTTCGCCGGGTACCGCGGCACGCGGCTCGCCGTCCACGACTCGCTCCTGGATCCGGTCCGTGAACGGCTGACCGCCTGGCACGGGAAGCGCCCCGAGTCTGCGCTCCGCGAAGCCGTCGTGACGTCTACATCGACGGCCCGCATCTTTGGCGTGGACGGGGGCGGCCGGGAGAGCGCTCGCGCCGAGGTGGCGGCCCCTCTCGCCGAGCTGCCGCACCGCGCGGTTCGGCTGAGCCACGACGTCCCGGCGAGCGCCGCCCTGCTGGACAAGGTCGCCCACACGATCTGACCGTCCGGCGCTGAAGAGGACTTGGGCCACCGTCCCGTGCCGCGTCCTGCGTACGGGGCCGGGGGCGGGGCCATCGCCTCCACCGGTCGTTCCCGCCGGGCAGCAGGGATGCCGGGCGCCGCTCCCTGTCGGGCCGTGGCGCCGTTTCGTCTGTCCGCACAGCGGTCAGGCGGCCGGCAGCAGGCCCTTCTGTACATTCTCGGCGCGCAGGGCGAGGAGTCCGAGGAGGTCGGTCATCTCCTTTGCGCCGACAGCTTTGAAGTCCTCGTCGGAAGGGCGGCGGCCCACCCCGCTGACGGTGACGGCGACGGTCACGCTCCCCACGCGTGCGACGGCGCCTGTCCGCTCACCTTCGGAGCCTTTGGAAGGAGTGGCGGAACCCATCCAGCTCTCGTCTCCGACGTCGGGCGGTGGCAATGCCTTCGTCGTCCACTGGGGCAGGTCGCTCCCGGCGAAGGGCGCGATGTAGTCCCGCACTCTTTCGATCTCGAAGGGCCAGATGGTCTTGGCCTTCGAGACGTTGGTGTAGGACGTGACCTCCAGCCAGAAGTGCACGTTTTCGGACCCTTTGAGGTCGTAGAAGACGAATGCGGTGGCGAGCTTCCCCCACTTGTCGATCTGGTCAAAGGTGATCGAATCGGGTTCGGAGGTGTACGTCAGGTACGGCGGCACCTCGGTGGGAGCGGGCAGCGTGGAGAGGAGGGCTGAGGCGGGGAGCGCGGTGACGGTCGGCTCCCACTCGGGTCTTAAGGCTCCGCGGCTCGGACTGCCGCCTCCCGAAGGGTTCGTCGCGGCAGTCCCTGGGGGGCTGTCCTTCGCCTCGGGCCCGTTTGCCAACCGGGCCCCGCCGTAGACCCCCAGGCCCACCAGCCCGACGAAAGCCACCGCGGCCGCGATGAGGGACAACCGCACGTTCCGTGTGTTGCTGATCGATACAGGGCCGAGGGAGATCGTGTTCCGGCCCCGGATCGTCGTCCCGTCCAGCGTGATACTTCCCGTGGTGACCCGGGCTGACACGGCGGTCCGCTGCTGGGCGAGCAGAGCGGAAAGCCGCTCCGCGAACGCCGGGTCGGCATCCACTTCCGTACGCAGCAGATCACCCACGGCGGCGACCGCGGCGGGGTCCTCCGGCTGCTGGTCCAGGGAATCCAATGCCTCACGGCCACGATCGGTCCCGCCCAGACGGTCACGGATCGCGGAAACGATCGCCTGTCCCACTTCGGTGCCCGCGGCAGAAACGCTCCCCACCGCCACCTGCTGAACAATCTGGAGCAACGACTCGATCATGAGGCCCTTCCAGCTGCCCGATGGCTATGCGCATGAGCATGGCAGAGGCGGGTCGGGTAGGGCAGGCACACTCAAGGACGGCCGCACGAGGTCCGGGACCAGCTCGTCCCGCGGCTTGCGGCGGCCCATGTGAACCGGATGACGCTGACCGGCGGTGAGCCGTTCGTGCACGCCGGCCCGATTCAGATCATCGGCGACTTCCGGACGGCCCGCGTGAGTGCCGGCGCCTGCTGCGCCGACGCGACGATGGTGACGCCCCATCGGATCGCGCGCCTGGCTGAACTCGACGCCGGCATGAATGTCTCGCTCGACGGCTTCTCGACGGACTCGCACGGTGCGCTCCGGGGGCGTCCCGCTGTGTCGGGAGCCTGGCACCGATGGGCGCCAGGCCCCCGGCTGCCGTGTCGGGGCGCGCCGACGGTGCCCCATGGGCGCACCGACCCCCGCCGATTCGGGATTTTTCTGGCTGGAACGGGGCAGGGCGGGCCAGTTCTTCGAGGCCGGAGCGTCGCCGCGGGGCAGTGCCGGTACCCCTGCCGGTTCACGTCCGGCTCCGGGCACATCACGCGCCACGCGCCGGCTGGCGCCGCGGTCCCTTTCGGCGGGTTTTGTGACGAGCGGCACGCCGTGAGCGCCCGATTCGGCGAAAGATCCTCCCCGAGCACTAGGGCGTACGCTTTGCTGTCCCATTACTCTTGACGCAAGGCCGCGCTGGGTGGCCATGGAGGAGTGAGATGAGGAGCAGCAACCCGGTCTTCTCGCGACGGGGCTTCAGCCGCGACAACGGCCACGCGGGCTTCAACGCGGCGCCGCAGGCCGGGGGCCCCGCAGTAGGAACCAACCCGTACGCGACGAACCCGTACGCGACCAACCCCTACGCGCAGCAGCAGGGCGCCCCGGTCGGCACGCCGCAGGCACCGCCGAGCACCGGTGCCATGACCATCGACGACGTCGTCACCCGTACGGGTATGACGCTGGGCACGGTCGTGCTCACGGCGGTCCTCTCCTGGGTGCTGCTGCCGGTCGACCAGGCGAACATGGGCACGTCGTACGGGATCGCCATCGGCGCCGTGCTCGTCGCCTTCGCCCTGTCGATGATCCAGTCCTTCAAGCGCAAGCCGTCCCCGGCGCTGATCCTGTCGTACGCGGCGTTCGAGGGTGTCTTCCTCGGCGTGATCAGCAACGTCGTCAGCACCTACATCGCGCCCGGCGTGGTGGTCCAGGCGGTGATGGGCACGATGGCGGTCTTCGCCGGCGTGCTGTTCGCGTACAAGATGCGCTGGATCCGCGTCACGCGCCGCTTCTACGGCTTCGTGATGGCCGCCGCGATGGGCTTCGTGCTCCTCATGGTCGCCAACATGCTCTTCAGCGTCTTCGGCGGCGGCGACGGCCTCGGCTTCCGCAGCGGTGGCCTCGGCATCCTCTTCGGCATCATCGGCATCATCCTCGGCGCGTGCTTCCTGGCGCTCGACTTCAAGCAGGTCGAGGACGGCGTCGCGTACGGCGCTCCGCGCGAGGAGTCCTGGCTGGCGGCGTTCGGTCTCACACTGACCCTGGTGTGGATCTACATGGAGATGCTGCGGCTCTTCTCGATCCTCAGCGGCAACGACTAGCGGGACCGGTGGAACACCCGACGAGCCGGCAGCGGCCGACCGGGTGACGTGAGTTGACGGAGGGGTCCGCGG
>NZ_JBHZEJ010000117.1:0-12812 GCF_042756365.1 Streptomyces sp. NPDC059092 | reverse complement strand
TGGCTCGCGACGCCTGGCACGCACACTCGCTGCGTTGTCGGAGTCGCCCGAGTACGTCCAGTACACGGGCGATCCTCCGCCTTGCGATTGCACGCACCAGACGCCGCGAGCCCCGCCCCAAGGGGCGGACGGCGCTATTTGTCAGACAGGGCCTAGCCCCTTCCACTTCCTTCGGCGTCCCTGACGCGGGCGGTTTCCGCTACGGATCCTGCGCGGGCCATTGACCTTCGCTTGGCGCGGACACGACCATTCCTCCACCTGTGAGAGATCACTTTCCGTATCGCGGAAGTCCGGAGGTCTGTCGTGTTCGTACAGCAACTGGAACCTGTCGCCGATTCGCTCGCACTCTCCGCCCTCGTCGCCGCGCTGCCCCTCGCCACCGTGCTGTTCCTGCTCGGCGGCGTCCGTATGCGAGCCCACTTCGCCGGGCTCACCGGCCTCGCCGTCGCCGTGATCGTCGCCTGGCTCGTCTTCGCGATGCCCCTCGGCCAGACCCTCTCGGCCGGCGCGCAGGGCGTGCTCTTCGGGCTCTTCCCCATCATGTGGATCGTCGTCAACGCCCTCTGGGTCTACCGGATGACGGTCAGGACCCAGCACTTCGACATCCTGCGGCGCTCCTTCGGGCGCCTCTCCGACGACCCCCGCATCCAGGCGCTCGTCGTCGCCTTCTGTTTCGGCGCGCTCCTCGAAGCGCTCGCGGGGTTCGGCGCGCCGGTCGCGATCTGCTCGGTGATGCTGGTGGCGCTCGGGTTCGACCCGGTCAAGGCCGCGGTCGTCTCGCTCGTCGCCAACACCGCGCCCGTGGCCTTCGGCGCGATGGGCACACCGGTCGTGACGCTCGCCCAGGTCACCGGATTGCCGCTGGACACGGTCGCCTCCGTCGTCGGCCGGCAGACCCCGCTGCTCGCCCTCGTCGTCCCGCTGGTGCTCATCGGTCTCGTCGACGGCCGGCGCGGGCTGCGCGAGACGTGGGTGCCCGCGCTGGCGTGCGGAGTCGCCTTCGCCGTCGCGCAGTTCGCGGCTGCCAATTACCTCTCCGCCCAACTCGCCGACATCGCCGCCGCGCTGGCCGGAGCGGCGGCGCTCGTCGCGGTGCCCTCCGCGCGCCGGCCCGCGGCCGAACCGGTACGCGCCGCCGTGCTCACCGGCGTACGGAGCGAGGACCTGGACCACGACGACCCGCGCCCCGAAGTGGTGCGCGCCTACGCCCCGTACGCCCTGATCGTCGTGATCTTCTCCGTCGCGCAGATCCCACCCGTCAAGGAGCTGCTGGCCAAGGCGACGCAGGTCTTCGACTGGCCGTTCCTCGATGTCGCGAACCCGGACGGGGAGCGGGTCGGCGCCAATGTCTTCACGCTGCCCCTCATCGGCACCGGCGGCACGCTCGTCCTCCTCGCGGGGCTGATCACGGCCGTGGTGCTGGGCGTACGTGCGGGGGACGCGGCGCGCGAGTGGGCGGCGACCGTGCACGAACTGCGGTACGCGATCCTCACCGTCACCTCGGTGCTGGCCCTCGCGTACGTCATGAACCTGTCCGGACAGGCGGCGACCATCGGCCACTTCGTCGCGGCGGCGGGCGCCGGGCTCGCGTTCCTCTCGCCGATCCTCGGCTGGTTCGGTGTCGCGGTCTCCGGCTCGGACACCTCGGCCAACGCCCTGTTCGGCGCGCTCCAGGTGACTGCGGCGCATCAGTCGGGCCTCGCGCCGGAGCTGCTGGCCGCCGCGAACAGCTCCGGGGGCGTGCTCGGCAAGATGATCTCCCCGCAGAACCTGACGATCGCGTGCGCGGCGGTGGGGCTGGCGGGCAAGGAGGGGGATGTGCTGCGCAAGGTGCTGCCGTGGAGTCTGGGGCTGCTCCTGGTGATGTGCCTGATCGTGGTGGGGCAGAGTACGGCCGTACTGGGGTGGATGCTGCCGTAACGGTGTCACCCGGCCGGGTAGTTTGAACCGACTTACCGCGCTGAACCGAGCGCGCTGAACCGACCGCAGTGACAGGAACCTCTGGAGGGCGTGGCCGTGGCCGATGTTTCGCATGTGCCGCATGCAGCAAACGCGTCGAATGCGTCAAATGCATCGAAAGATACGTCGCACCCGTCGCACCCGTCGCACCCGTCGCACCCGTCTCACCCGTCTCACCCGCCGAACTCGCCGAACGCATCAGAAGTGTCGAACGTGGCGCAGATCGTGAAGGCGTACGACGTGCGAGGGGTGTACCCCGACCAGCTCGACGACCGGCTCGCCGAGCTGTTCGGTGCCGCCTTCGCCGAGGTCACCGGCGCCGGGGCGATCGTCGTCGGCCACGACATGCGGCCCTCCTCGCCCGCTCTCGCGGCGGCCTTCGCCCGGGGCGCCCTCGCGCGCGGAGCGGACGCCACGCTCATCGGGCTGTGCTCCACGGACCAGCTCTACTTCGCGTCCGGGAACATGAACGTCCCCGGTGCGATGTTCACCGCGTCGCACAACCCGGCCCAGTACAACGGCATCAAGATGTGCCGTGCGGGCGCGGCGCCGGTGGGCCGGGACACGGGACTCGGGGAGATCCGCGCCCTGGTGGAGAGTTGGCTGCGCGAGACCCCGGAGGCCCCGGGAACGGAGGAGGCATCGGAAACCGCGCGAACGGGGAAGACGCCCGAGAACGCGGGAGCGGGGGAGACGCCCGAGAACGCGGGAGCGGGGGAGACGGCCGGAACCCTCACGCACCGTGACACGTTGGACGATTACGCCGCGTATCTCCTCTCCCTCGTCGACCTCTCCGCGATCCGCCCGCTGAAGGTCGTCGTGGACGCGGGCAACGGCATGGGCGGCCACACGGTCCCGACCGTCCTCGCCGGCCTGCCGCTCGATGTCGTGCCCCTGTACTTCGAGTTGGACGGTACGTTCCCGAACCACGAGGCGAACCCGCTGGACCCGAAGAACATCGTCGACCTCCAGGCCCGCGTGCTCGCCGAGGGCGCCGACCTCGGTCTGGCCTTCGACGGTGACGCGGACCGCTGCTTCGTCGTGGACGAGCGCGGCCGGGGCGTCTCCCCGTCCGCGATCACGGCCCTGGTCGCCGCCCGCGAACTGGCCAAGCACCCGGGTTCGACGGTCATCCACAACCTGATCACGTCCCGGTCCGTCCCCGAGGTCGTCAGGGAGAACGGCGGCACCCCGGTCCGTACCCGCGTCGGCCACTCCTTCATCAAGCAGGAGATGGCCCAGGCGGGCGCGGTCTTCGGCGGCGAGCACTCCGCGCACTACTACTTCCGGGACTTCTGGAACGCGGACACGGGCATGCTCGCCGCGCTCCACGTCCTGGCCGCCCTCGGCGGTCAGGACGGCCCGCTCTCCGACCTGGTCTCCTCGTACGACCGCTACGCGGGCTCGGGCGAGATCAACTCCACGGTGGACGACCAGCAGGCGCGGATGGCGGCGGTCCGCGCGGCGTTCGCGCAGCGCGACGGGGTCACTCTCGACGAGCTGGACGGCCTGACGGTGGCGGCGGCGGACTGGTGGCTCAACGTCCGCCCCTCCAACACGGAACCGCTGCTGCGCCTGAACGTCGAGGCGCGGGACGAGGAGACGATGGCGAAGCTGAGGGACGAAGCCCTGGCCCTGATCAGGGACTGACCCCCACCGGCCGCGGCTGTGCCTCGGCCGTCCCGCACGTTCCCAGCCGTCGGCCCGCCATCGCCCGCCGTCGCCCGCCGTCCCCGCCCGGGACGGCGGGCGCTGGGCCCACCGGCGGTAGGCTGACAAGCGTCTATCCACCTGTTCGAAGGGACACCCACCCCATGCCGCTCGAAGCCGGCCTCCTGGAGATCCTGGCCTGCCCGGCCTGTCACGCGCCGCTCAGCGACCGCACCTCGGACGAGACTCCCGAGCTGGTCTGCACCGGCGGGGAGTGCGGCCTGGCGTACCCGGTCAGGGACGACATCCCGGTGCTCCTCGTGGACGAGGCGCGCCGCCCCGCGTAGGAGCGCCGCCCCTCGCCCGTACACCCCGTACGAGCCCTGCCGGCGCCCGTACACCCCGTACGAGCCCTGCCGGCGCCCGTACACCCCGTACGAGCCCTGCTCCCACGCCAGCCCTGCTCACGTGCCACACCAGCGGAGGCCCACCCCTCATGCTCGACGAGTCGCTGCTCGACGCCCCCGACGCGCTCACCCGCGCCGACCACCGCGGTCTGCTCCGTGACGCCGCCGAGGCCGGGGCCCGGGTCCGCACCGCCCTGCGGCACACCGCCGAGGCGGGTATCGGCACCCTGGCGCCCGAGGGCCGCCCCCGCGCCGTACTGATCGCCGGTTCCGGAGCCGCCGCGACCGGTGCCGCCGACCTCGTGGCCGCCCTGGCCGGCGGAGCCGCGCCCGTGACCCGGCTGCTTCCCACGGGCGTCGCCCCCGCCGCCGGAGCCCTGCGCTGGGCGCTCCCCGGCTGGGCCGGCTCCGTGGACCTGCTGCTGATCGCCACCACGGACGGCAGCGAGCCCGGCCTGGCACTCCTCGCCGAGCAGGCGTACCGGCGCGGCTGTACGGTCGTCGCCGTCGCGCCGGGACACTCCCCGCTGAGCGAGTCGCTCGGCGGTACGCACGGACTCCTCGTACCGATGGCGACGGCACCGAACGAGTGGGCCGACACCGTCGAGGAGGACACGCGGGTGACCGGGCCCGGCGCGCTCTGGGCCCTCCTCGTCCCGCTGCTCGCGCTGCTCGACCGGGTGGGGCTGCTCACCGCGCCGCCGGAGAGCCTTCAGCTCGTCGCCGACCGGCTGGACCGTACCGCCGAACGCTGCGGCCCGGCCGTCGTCACGTACAGCAACCCCGCCAAGACCCTCGCCGCCGAACTGGCCGACAGCCTCCCGCTGATCTGGACGGAGGGGACGGCCGCGGCACCCGCCGGACGCCGCTTCGCCGCCGTACTCGCCGAGCTGGCCGGCCGCCCCGCCCTCGCCGCCGAGCTGCCCGAGGCGATCCAGGCCCACGGCACGCTGCTCGCCGGTGACCTCGCGGGCGGCGCCGACCCCGACGACTTCTTCCGCGACCGCGTCGAGGAGAGCGGGCCCCTGCGTGCCCGGGTCGTGCTGCTCAGGGACCGCCCGGTCGGCGGCCTGACCGCCGCCCCCGCCGCGCGTGAACTCGCGCTGGGCCACGACACGGCCATCAGTGAACTGGAGCCGGAGGAGGGCACCGAGATCGAAGCCCTGGCCGAACTGATCGCCGTCACCGACTTCGCCACGGTCTACCTGGCGCTCGCCGGGGGCACCACCCCCGCCTGACCTCACGCCCCCGCGCGTCCCTCCCGCACGGCGCGGGCCCCGCGCACCCGCGTACGCCCCTCAGCGCCAGGACACCACGACAGCAGCGCCGCGACACCACCCCGCCCTGTGCCACCCCCGCACCGCCCCACCGCCGCGTCGCCACCCGTACACCACCCCACCGTCACCGCGCCGCCACCTCGCACCAGAAGGCTCACTCCATGGACCGCCTCTCCAACACCGTGCGCCCCTACGCCTGGGGTTCGACGACCGCCATCCCGGAACTGCTCGGCACCCCTCCCACGGGCGAGCCGCAGGCCGAGATGTGGCTCGGCGCCCACCCCGGCGCCCCCTCGCGGCTCGACCGCGGCCATGGCGCCGGTGACCAGGCACTCTCGGACCTCATCGACGCCGACCCCGAGGCGGAGCTGGGTACGGCCACCACGCGGAAGTTCGGCCCCCGCCTGCCCTTCCTGCTCAAGCTGCTCGCCGCGGGATCGCCGCTCTCCCTCCAGGTGCATCCCGACCTCGCCCAGGCGCGGCAGGGACACGCGGACGAGGAGCGCCGCGGTGTCCCCATCGACGCCCCGCACCGCAACTACAAGGACGCCAACCACAAGCCCGAACTGATCTGCGCGCTCACCCCCTTCGAAGGGCTCTGCGGCTTCCGCGCCCCCGAGGAGGCCGCCGACCTGCTCGCGCGGCTCGACGTCGACGCGCTCAAGCCGTACGTCGACCTCCTGCACGCCCACCCCGAAGAGGCCGCGCTGCGCGAGGTCCTGACCGCCGTTCTGAGCGCTGACCCGGACGGGATGGCCGCCACGGTCACCGAGGCCGCTGCCGCCGCCGACCGGCTCGGCGGCGCGTACGCCCCGTACGCGTCGATCGCCCGCCACTACCCGGGCGACCCCGGCGTCATCGCCGCCATGCTGCTGAACCATGTACAACTCCAGCCGGGCGAGGCGCTCTTCCTCGGCGCCGGTGTGCCGCACGCGTACCTCGACGGCCTCGGCGTCGAGATCATGGCCAACTCGGACAACGTCCTGCGCTGCGGCCTCACCCCCAAGCACGTGGACGTCCCCGAACTCCTCCGTATCGTGCGCTTCGAAGCGACCGAGCCGGCCATCCTGCGCCCCGAGGCTTCCGTGTCCGGCGAGGAGCTGTACGACACCCCCATCGACGAGTTCCGGCTCTCGCGCTTCACCCTCGCGCCGGGCGCCGCGCCCCGCGACCTCACCGCGGCCACCCCGCAGATCCTGCTCTGCACGGCGGGCACCCCCAGGGCGGGCGACCTCGGGCTGACGCCCGGCGGCGCCGTGTTCGTACCGGCGGGCGAAAAGGCCGAACTGTCCGGTACCGGCACGGTGTTCCGTGCCACAGTCGTGGCCTGATCCGCCCGCCGCCCCGGCGGCTGCAACAATGTCCCGCCGTACGGCGGCGCCAGGGCCGCAGACCAAGGAAGGGACACCACGCACCCATGAGCGCGTCCGGCGGAACCAAGGCGATCGTGGCGGCGCTCGGCGCCAACCTCGCGATCGCAGTAGCCAAGTTCGTGGCATTCGCCTTCAGCGGGTCCTCGTCGATGCTCGCGGAAGGCGTGCACTCCCTCGCCGACTCCGGCAACCAGGGGTTGCTGCTCCTCGGCGGTAAGAAGGCGAAGCGCGAGGCGACGCCGGAGCACCCCTTCGGCTACGGGCGCGAGCGTTACATCTACGCCTTCCTCGTCTCCATCGTGCTGTTCTCGGTCGGCGGCATGTTCGCGATCTACGAGGGCTACGAGAAGATCAAGCACCCGCACGAGATCGAGGCGTGGTACTGGCCGGTCGGGGTGCTGATCTTCGCGATCATCGCCGAGTCGATCTCCTTCCGTACGGCCATCCAGGAGTCCAACGCCACGCGTGGCTCACTCTCCTGGAAGGACTTCATCCGCCGGGCCAAGGCGCCCGAGCTGCCGGTGGTCCTGCTGGAGGACTTCGGCGCGCTGATCGGTCTGGTCCTCGCCCTCGGCGGCGTCGGCATCTCGCTGGCGACCGGCGACGGCATCTGGGACGGCATCGGCACCCTCTGCATCGGCATCCTCCTCATCGTGATCGCCCTGGTCCTCGCGGCCGAGACGAAGTCCCTGCTGCTCGGCGAGGCCGCGGGCACGGACGACATCGAGAAGATCAAGAACGCGATCGTCGACGGGGATGTCGTGACCGGCATCATCCACATGCGCACGCTCCACCTCGGCCCCGAGGAACTGCTGGTCGCGGCGAAGATCGCGGTCGAGCACGACGACACGGCGGCCGAGGTGGCCTCCGCGATCAACGCCGCCGAGTCCCGCATCCGCGAGGCCGTCCCGATCGCCCGGGTCATCTACCTGGAGCCGGACATCTACAGCGCCTCGGCCGCCGCCGCGGGCACCAACCCGGCCAAGGACCCGGCCGGCCCCGCGACCCCGCCGGCCGCGGCGGAGTAGGCGGAGCGGATGCCGTAGCGCGGGCGGCGACCCCACCCGACGACCCACCCGACGGAGGCCCCGTCCCTCTCCCCGCACACGCCCCTCCGCCATGTCTCTCCGCACACACGTTTCGCTCCCTTCACGGTTCGGCTGTAGGTCACTGGGCCGATCGGTGTAGATTCGTGACCAGAGCCAGACGTCGCTGCTGATGGCGGTCGGGCGGTCCGCGCTGTGGACCGGCCGAGGGAGAGAGGGCCTCCGACGGACTGCCCCGCGTAGCCCGGGCATTCGTATGCCCGCCGCCGCAGAGCCAGCCGTACGTACCCACCCTCGACCCGATTTACGAGGAGCAGCTCGTTATGACGACTGTCGCCAACCGACAGGACTTCAAGGTCGCCGACCTCTCGCTCGCCGAGTTCGGCCGCAAGGAGATCACGCTCGCCGAGCACGAGATGCCCGGCCTGATGTCGATCCGCAAGGAGTACGCGGCGACGCAGCCCCTGGCCGGTGCCCGCGTCACCGGATCCCTGCACATGACCGTGCAGACCGCGGTCCTCATCGAGACCCTGACCGCGCTCGGCGCCGACGTCCGCTGGGCGTCCTGCAACATCTTCTCCACCCAGGACCACGCCGCCGCCGCCATCGCGGTCGGCCCCGAGGGCACCCCGGACGACCCCAAGGGTGTCCCCGTCTTCGCCTGGAAGGGCGAGACGCTGGAGGAGTACTGGTGGTGCACGGAGCAGGCCCTCACGTGGCCCAACACGCCCACCGGCGGCCCGAACATGATCCTGGACGACGGCGGTGACGCCACCCTCCTGGTCCACAAGGGCGTCGAGTTCGAGAAGGCCGGCGAGGCCCCCGACCCGGCGACGGCGGACAGTGAGGAGTACGGCTACATCCTCGGCCTGCTGAACCGCACCCTCTCCGAGAACCCGCAGAAGTGGACCCGACTGGCGTCCGAGATCCGCGGCGTCACGGAGGAGACCACGACCGGTGTCCACCGCCTGTACGAGATGCAGCGCGACGGCGTCCTCCTCTTCCCGGCGATCAACGTCAACGACGCGGTCACCAAGTCCAAGTTCGACAACAAGTACGGCTGCCGCCACTCCCTGATCGACGGCATCAACCGCGCCACCGACGTCCTCATCGGCGGCAAGGTCGCGGTCGTCTTCGGCTACGGCGACGTCGGCAAGGGCTGCGCCGAGTCCCTGCGCGGCCAGGGCGCCCGCGTGATCATCACGGAGATCGACCCGATCTGCGCGCTCCAGGCGGCGATGGACGGCTACCAGGTCGCGACGCTGGACGACATCGTCTCCATCGCGGACATCTTCGTCACCACGACGGGCAACAAGGACATCATCATGGCCGCGGACATGGCCAAGATGAAGCACCAGGCGATCGTCGGCAACATCGGCCACTTCGACAACGAGATCGACATGGCCGGCCTGGCGAAGATCGAGGGCATCGTCAAGGACGAGGTGAAGCCCCAGGTCCACACCTGGACCTTCCCCGACGGCAAGACGCTCATCGTCCTGTCCGAGGGCCGCCTGCTCAACCTGGGCAACGCGACCGGCCACCCCTCCTTCGTGATGTCGAACTCGTTCGCGGACCAGACCCTGGCCCAGATCGAGCTCTTCACCAAGCCGGAGGAGTACCCGACCGACGTCTACGTGCTTCCCAAGGCCCTGGACGAGAAGGTCGCCCGTCTCCACCTCGACGCGCTCGGGGTGAAGCTGACGACCCTCCGCCCGGAGCAGGCCGCGTACATCGGTGTCGAGGTCGAGGGCCCGTACAAGCCGGACCACTACCGCTACTGACCCACACCGCGGCTCCCGGTACTCCGCACGTCACGGAGACACGTCACAGAACAGGCCCCCGCACCCCCGTGTCGGGGGCTTGTTCCGTGTGTGACGTGTGCGGCCGAGGCCACCGGACATACGGTGTGCTGTCAGCTCCCGTACGGTGTGCTGTCAGCCGCCGAGTACGCGAAGGACCCGAAAGACCCCATGCCCCGCGGCCGTTATTCGCTCCATGACCCGCACGATCACACCCCTCTCGGTGACGAACACTTCCACTGCGCGCCCGGCCCCTCCGGCTGGCGCTACGTCTCCCAGATCACCACTCCCTCCGGCGACCACGCGGGCTCCGTCGATCTGGCCCTCGACGAACTCGGCCGCCCCATCCGTCTTCAACTCCACGCGGCGAGCTGGCAGATTCGCGGCGCCGCCCTCGAAGGCGTCACCTGGGTCCGTACCGACCCCACCGGCACCCATGCCACGGAAGGCAACGTCAACGCCCACGCCTTCACCGGCACATCCCCCGCCTTTCTCGTCGCGACGACCCGCCTCCTGCGCCTCACCCCTGATTCGCCCGCGACGCGCGTCCGCCTCGTGGCTTTCACGGACCCGGTCCTCGCCCCCCGCACGCTCGACCAGTCCTGGGCCCTGGTGAACAGTGAAGCGCACCCCACTGACAACGGCCCTCTGATCGTGGACGAGTACCAGGTCAGCGCCCTGGACACCGGTGAACAGCACTCCGTTCACATCGCCGGCGACGTGGTGCTCTCGGCCCCGGGCATCGAGCTGGAAGACCTCGAAACCGCGCCGTCACCGCCGGCCTGACACCGAGGCCGCCAGCCGCCCGGACCCCGCGCCTACGCGGGCGGGGCGAACCCGGTGGCAGACGGGGCAGGCGACGCGTCGGCGGGAACAGCGCCGGAGGCTCCCTGAGGGACGGGAGGGACGGGAGGGACGGGAGGGACGGCGGCAGGCCGGGGAAGGGGAGCCGCGAGAGAACCGGCACCGGCCTCGGGGGCAACTGCGGCCGGAGTGGCGCCGGGGCCGGCGCCGAGGGCCCGCCGCGCTTCCCGGGCCTGCCGCTCGTTCACCACGGCCGCCAGATACGCCCCCGCAGGCACCTCCTGGGGCGCCGGGGTACCCGTACGAGCTGCCAGATCACCGGCGAGACGCTCGGCCATCGACCGGCTGACACCCGGGTCGAGCTGTCCCATCCGCGTCAGGTACTGGCGTACCGCGAGCCATAGATCGTCCGGCACGGCAGACAGATCCAGCTCCGCGAAGCGCCCCACGAGCCACGGCGGAGGCGGCGGCACCGCCGCCGTGTACGGCGTCGGCACCCTCTCCCGTACGACGAGGGTCCCCGCGAACACATCGCCGATCCGCCGGCCCCGCGCAGACACCAGCGACGCGACACAGGCGACCACCCCGACCGAGAACAGGATCTCCACCACGCCCATCGCCCCGCGCACCAGCGCGTGCCGGAACCGTATGGGCCCGCCGTCGTCCCGTACGACCCGCAGCCCACAGGCCATCTTGCCCAGTGAACGACCGTGGCTGAGGGTTTCCACGGCGATCGGACCACCGACCAGCACCAGAAGGAACGAGGCGACCGCCAGGGCGGCGACCGCCGCCTCGTCCAGCGAACCGGCCGACAGCACGATGCCGACCGACACCAACAAATAGGCCGCCCCGGCCACCGCCAGATCGATCGCCGTCGCCAGGGCACGGCTCGGCAGCCGCGCCGGGCGCAGCCCCAGTACGACCGCGTCGCCCGTCACCAGCTCATCCATCGGTGCCCACCCTTCGCCGACCTTCCCCACCCTGGAGAAAGACCAGTCTGCCAAGCTGGCCCACAACGCGCCGCAGTCAGCCGTGCCGACGCCGACGGTACGGACCGTACGCACAGTGCCTGGAGCAGCAGCCGACCATGGACCTCGATGTCTTCGTGACCAGCCACCGTGCCGAGTGGGACCGCCTGGACCACCTTCTGGGCCGCGGCCGGCGCCTCACCGGCGCGGAGGCCGACGAACTGGTCGCCCTCTACCAGCGCACCGCCACCCATCTCTCGCTGATCCAGTCCAGCGCTCCCGATCCCGTCCTCACCACCCGCCTCACCCAGCTCGTGGCCCGGGCCCGCGCGACGGTCACCGGCACGCGCCGCGCCGGCTGGCGGGACGCCGCGCGATTCCTGACGGCAGGGTTCCCCGCAGCCGTCTACCGTGCCCGGCGCTGGTGGATCCCGACCGCGCTCCTCTCCATTCTTCTCGCGGCCGGCATCGGGTGGTGGACAGGCGTCCACCCCGAAGTACAGGCGGCGATCGGGGCGCCCGAGGAGCTGCGCCGGATGACCCGTCCGGGCGGCGAGTACGAGACGTACTACTCCAGCCATCCGGCGGCGTCGTTCGCGGCGCAGGTCTGGACGAACAACGCGCAGGCCGCCGCCATGTGTCTGGTCCTGGGGGCCTTTCTCTGCCTGCCGGTGATCTGGATCCTCTTCGTCAACGTCCTCAACCTGGGGGTCGGCATCGGGCTGATGTCCTCGGCGGGCCGTCTCGACACGTTCCTCGGCCTGATCCTGCCCCATGGCCTGCTCGAACTGACCGCTGTCTTCGTCGCGGCCGGCACGGGGCTGCGCCTCGGATGGACGCTGATCGACCCGGGCCCGTACAGCCGCCGAACAGCCATGGCCCAACAGGGCCGCGCCGCGCTCGGCATGGCCCTCGGGCTGGCACTGGTCCTCTTCGTGTCGGGCGTGATCGAAGGCTTCGTCACCCCGTCCGGCCTGCCCACCTGGGCGCGAATCACGATAGGAGTCGTCGCCGAACTGGTCTTCCTCGCCTACGTCTACATCCTCGGCGGCAGGGCGACACGGGAGGGCGAGACGGGCGACCTGGAGGCCACGGACCGCAGCGCCCGACTTCCTGTCGCCGCCTGATGTGCGTGGGGCGTACCCGACCTGTTAGTCTCCTCTTCGCCCCACAAAAACCGTTGACACGGCCGGAGTGGGGAGGTAGATTTGAACGGTTGCCTCGGAGTTGGTTATGCTCCAGGTTCACCGAACAACATCTATGCGGCTTCCGATGGGACTGGATTTCCACGGAGCCCTCCTCGATTCGACCAGTAGATGGTTCCGGCCCGTAAAATTCGGCCGCCTCGCTTCTGCTAAAGTCGAATCTGCCGAAAGGCAAAGGGCCAATCCAAAGGCCTTCGGAATTCTGGAAGCGGGAAACACCGCCGAATGAATCTGATAGAGTCGGACTCGCCGGAAAGGGAAAGCGCGAAAGCGAAGAACTGGAAAGCAGCCCCGCTCCGACGGGGAATCGGACACGAAAGAGTC
>NZ_JBHZEJ010000116.1:0-12926 GCF_042756365.1 Streptomyces sp. NPDC059092 | reverse complement strand
TATGCGGCGGGGAACACGTTTTTGGACGCGTTGGCGGCGTATCGGCGCTCGCGTGGTCTGCCGGGGGTCTCTGTCGCGTGGGGGTTGTGGGCCGAGCGCAGCGGGATGACGGGGCACCTCGGTGACACCGACCTCGCCCGCATGAACCGCATGGGAGCCGGCGCACTGTCCACCCGCGACGGCCTGGACCTCTTCGACCGCGCCATCGTGTCCCCCGAGAGCCTGGTGCTCGCCGCCCGCCTCGACACCCGGGCTCCGGGCGCGGACGACGCACCCGCGCACCCCATGCTGCGCACCCTCGTCCGCCGCCCCGCCGCGCCGCGCCGCCGCAGGCTCACCGCGCCCGGCACCGGCACCGGCACGGCGGACAGGTCCACGGCACTGCGGCGGTCGCTGCTCGGACAGCGGCCCGCGGAGCGTCGTGCCACGGCGCTGGACCTGGTACGCGCCCAGGTGTCCACCGTGCTCGGGCACACGGACGCCGACGCGGACGCCGTGGCGCCGGACCGCGCGTTCAAGGACCTCGGACTGGACTCGCTGACCGCCGTCGACCTGCGGAACCGGCTCGGCGCGGCCACCGGACTGCGGCTGCCGGCCACGCTCGCCTTCGACCACCCCGACTGCACCGCGCTCGCCGGGCACCTCCTCACCGAGATCCTCGGTGAGGAACAGACCGCCGTCGCTCCGGCGCCGCAGGAGCCAGGCAGCTCCGCCGCCTCCGCCGCCGACGACCCGATCGCCATCATCGGCATGGCCTGCCGCTACCCCGGCGGCGTCACCACCCCCGAGGACCTGTGGGACCTCGTCGCCTCCGGTGGTGACGCCATCGGCGGACTGCCCACCGACCGGGGCTGGGACCTCGACGCGCTGTACGACCCCGACCCGGACACACCCGGCCGGATGTACGTACGGGAGGGCGGGTTCCTGCACGACGCGGCGCGGTTCGACGCGGAGTTCTTCGGCATCTCACCGGTCGAGGCGCTGGCGACCGATCCCCAGCAGCGGCTCCTGCTGGAGACGAGCTGGGAGGCGGTCGAGCGGGCCGGGATCGTCCCGGCGGCGCTGCGGGGCAGCCGTACCGGGGTGTTCGTCGGCTCGCACTACCAGGAGTACGGGCCCCGCCTGCACGAGGCCGGTCACGGTACCGAGGGCCACCTGCTCACCGGCACCGCCGGCAGCGTCGTGTCGGGACGGGTCTCGTACGTCATGGGCCTCGAAGGCCCGGCCGTCACCGTGGACACGGCCTGTTCGTCGTCGCTGGTGGCGCTGCACATGGCGGTACGGGCGCTGCGCGAAGGCGAGTGCGACCTCGCCCTGGCCGGCGGCGTCGCCGTGATGCCGGGACCCGGCGCCCTCGTGGGCTTCAGCCGGCAGCGCGGTCTGGCCCCTGACGGACGCTGCAAGCCGTTCGCCGCCGGGGCGGACGGTACCTCGCTGGCCGAGGGCGCGGGCGTGCTGCTGGTGGAGCGGCTGTCGGACGCCCGCCGCAACGGACACCGGGTCCTCGCCCTGGTGCGCGGCACCGCGACGAACCAGGACGGCGCCTCCAACGGTCTCTCCGCGCCCAACGGCCCCGCCCAGCAACGCGTCATCCGCGCCGCCCTCGCGGACGCCCGGCTGACGGCCGCCGACATCGACGTCGTGGAGGCGCACGGCACCGGCACCCGGCTCGGTGACCCGATCGAAGCGCAGGCCGTGCTCGCCACGTACGGGGCACGGCGCGGCGACGGGGCCGACGCGCGGCCCGTACGGCTCGGCTCGGTGAAGTCCAACATCGGCCACACCCAGGCAGCCGCAGGGGTGGCCGGCATCATCAAGACGGTGCACGCGATGCGACACGGCGTACTGCCCCGCTCGCTGCACCTCGACGAGCCCTCGGACCACGTCGACTGGTCGAGCGGCGGCGTCGGGCTGCTGCGGGACTCCGTGGACTGGCCCGCGACGGAGCGGCCCAGGCGGGCCGGTGTGTCCTCCTTCGGCATCAGCGGCACCAATGCCCACGTCATTGTCGAGGAAGCTCCTGAAGAGGCTCCCGAGGAGATTCGGGACGGGCTCCCGGTCCCGGTGTCCGGCGTCCGTGGCACCGACGCCCCGGCCGGGACCGTCGCCTGGGTCGTCTCGGGGCGCTCCCCGGCCGCGCTGCGCGAGCAGGCCCGCCGGCTCCTCGCCCACCTGCGGCGGCTGCCGGACGACGACGTGCCCGCCCCGCGTGACCTGGCCGTCGCGCTCGCGACCCGGCGGTCGGTGTTCGAACGCAGGGCCGTCGTCGTCGGCGAAGAGCGCGCGGACCTCGTGGCGGGGCTGGACGCGCTGGCCGCCGGCCGGCCCGCGCCGCGCCTCGTGGTCGGCGGCGCGCCGGCCGGGCGTACGGCATTCCTGTTCACCGGGCAGGGCAGCCAGCGCGCGGGCATGGCGGCCGAGCTGTACCGGACGTACCCCGTCTTCGCCGACGCCTTCGACGCCGTCTGCGCCCGCTTCGACGCTCTGCTGCCCGACGAACCGTCACTCCGGGATGTCGTGTTCGACACCGGCGAGGACGCCGGGAGCACCCTCTCCGGGACCCTGCACGCCCAGTGCGCCCTGTTCGCCGTGGAGATCGCTCTGTACCGGCTCGTCACGTCCTGGGGCGTACGGCCCGACGTGGTCGCCGGCCACTCCGTCGGGGAGATCGCCGCCGCGCACGTCGCCGGAGTGCTCACGCTCGCCGACGCGTGCGCGCTCGTCGCCGCCCGCGGCCGGCTCATGCGGAGCCTGCCGGAGGGCGGCGCGATGGTCGCCGTGCGGCTGTCGGAGGCCGACGTCGCGCCACTGCTGGAGGGCCGCGCGCACGACATCGGCGTGGCCGCCGTCAACGGGCCCGACTCCGTGGTGCTGTCCGGCGCCGCGGACGCCGTCGCCGAGATCGTCGCCCGCCTGGAGGAGCGCGGTGCGCGGACCCGGCGGCTGACGGTGTCGCACGCCTTCCACTCGCCGCTCATGGAGCCCGTGCTGGCCCCGCTGCGCGACGAACTGGCCACCCTCACCTGCGCCGTGCCCGAGATCCCGGTCATGTCCCACCTGACGGGCGAACTCCTGCCCGGGGACCGGCCGGTGGAGCCGGAGCACTGGGTGCGACACGTGCGCGAGCCGGTCCGCTTCGCCGACGGGGTGGCCGCGCTCGCCGCCCAGGGCGTGACCACCTTCCTGGAGATCGGCCCGGACGCCGTGCTGTCCACCCTGGGCCAGGACAGCGCACCCGAGGCCGGGTTCGTCCCCGCGCTGCTCGCGGAGGGCGGCGAGGCCGCGGCCCTGACCCAGGCGCTGGCCCAGTTGTTCGCGCGCGGCATCGACATCGACTGGCCGGCGGCCCTGGGCGTCCCCGACAACGCACCGCACACCGTGGACCTGCCCACGTACGCGTTCCAGCGCGCCGACTACTGGCTGCCCTCGGACGACAGGGCCCCGAGCCGGACAGCCGCCGGCTCTCTTCTCCGGGACGCCGCGGACGGAGCCGACGACGACGCACTCGCCGCCGAACTCTCCCTCGGGGACGCGGAGTCGACAGCGGCCCTGCTGCCGCTGCTGGCCGCCTACCGGCGCCGCCGCGACGAGGACCGCCTCGTCGACGGCTGGCGCTACCGCACCGCCTGGGCGCCGGTCGCCGTGCCGTCCGCGGCGCCGGCCGGCGACTGGCTCGTCGCCGTCCCCGCGGATCTCGTCACCGACCCCTGGGTCACCGGCCTCGTCGCGGCGCTGTCCGCCGCGGGCACGAGGCCCGTCACCGTACCGGTCACCGGCACCGGCACCGGCACCGACGCCCTGGCCGGACGGCTCGGCGCCGCGGTGAGCGGCGTCGGCGCCGTCTCCGGTGTGCTGTCCCTGCTGGCCCTCGCGACCGGACGCCACCCCGCACACGACGCGGTGCCTCGGAGCGTCGCCCTCACCCTGGAGCTCCTGCGCGCCCTGGACGAGACCGGCCTCCGAGTCCCCGTCTGGCACGCCACCCGGTCCGCCGCCGCCGTCGGCGGTGGAGAACGCGTCGTCCACCCGGAGCAGTTCGGGGTGCGGGCGCTGGGGCGCGTCGCCGTTCTGGAGGCCCACGAGCACTGGACGGGCACCGTCGACCTGCCCGAGCGGATCGACGGCTGGATCGGCGGCCGGCTCGCCGCCGTCCTGGACCAGGGCACGGGCGCCCCCGTCGACGACCACACCGCCGGGACCGTCGCCGGCGAGAGCGAGCTCGCCGTCCGCGGCTCCGGTGTCTTCGCCCGCCGAGTCGCCCACGCCCCCGCCCCGGCTCCCGCGCCCGGCCCCTCCGGCCCCGGGACACCGGCCCACCCGGCGCGCCCGGCCGATCCCGTCGGCGGACCCGGGGCCGTGACCGGCACCTCCACCGGAACCGCCACCCCGTGGCCCCCCACCGGCACGGTCCTCATCACCGGTGGTACCGGAGCCCTCGGCCGGCAGGTCGCCCTGCGACTGGCCCGCGACGGGGCCGAACACCTCCTGCTCGTCTCACGGCGCGGTCCCGCCGCCGAAGGAGCCGACGCGCTGCGCGCCGGACTCACCGCCCTCGGCACCCGTACCGATCTCGTCGCCTGCGACGTCGGCGACCGGGCCGCCGTGGCCGCCCTGCTGGAGGGCGTCCCCGCGGAGCGCCCGCTGACCGCGGTCGTGCACACCGCTGGAACACCCGACGACGGCGCGCTCGCCCAGCAGACCGTCGCCGGGTTCCAGGAGGTGCTGAGGGCCGAGGCCGAGTCGGCCCGGCACCTGCACGACCTCACCCGGGAGCGGACCGACCTGACCTCCTTCGTGCTCTTCTCGTCCTTCGCCGCCACCGCCGGTGCCGTCGGCCGGACCCACCAGGCGGTCGCCGGCGCCCTCCTGGCCGCCCTCGCCGAGGAGCGGCGCGCCGAGGGACTGCCCGTGACCTGCGTCGCGTGGGGACCGTGGGCCGAGACGCCCGCCGAGGACGGCCCCGTCGGACACGGCGGCCTGATCCCGATGCGTCCGGACCTCGCCCTGCGGGCGCTGGAGCGTGCCGTCTCCGGCGAAGACACCCGGATCGCCGTCCTCCACGCCGACGGAGAACTCTTCGCCGACCACCTCGCGGCCACCCCCGGCGCCCGTCCGCTGGCGCGGCTGTTCGACGGCGTGCCCGAGATGCGGAGGGCGGCCTCCGGAATCCGCGCGTACCAGGACGCCGGGCACGTCCAAGACAGCGAGAACCCCGAGGAGTTCGGGCGCCGCCTCACGGCCCTGCCCGCAACCGAGCGGGGCGCGGAACTGCTGCGGCTCGTCCGCGTCCACGCCGCCCTGGTGCTCGGACACGACACCGGCGACGCCGTGGCCCCGGAACGCAGCTTCGTGGAGATGGGCTTCGACTCACTCACCGCGACCCGGATGCGCAACCGGCTCGGCGCCGTCACCGGTCTCCAGATCAGCGCCGCCACCGTCTTCGCCCACCCCACCCCGGACACCCTGGCCGACCACCTGCTCCGGCTCTACGCCGCTCCCCACGCCCGCAGGCGCCCCCGCCTGCGTCCCCGCGGCCGGGGCTGACCCGGCCCGTGTACCCGGCCCGTGCGTCCGGTCCGGGAAACCGGCCCGGGTACACGGGTGTTCACACCGAGGCGCGCGGCCCCGCCGGTGACGGGACCGCGCGCCGCGGTGTGAACAGGGCCCGGCAGGCCCCGTGCGAGGGCTCGCGTCAGGGTTTGACGCCCACACTGAGCCCGTGCTCGTAGGGCAGCCCGGAGACGGTCGCGACCTCCCCGAACCCGGCCTCGCGCAGCCACCGTTCGTAGTCGCGGGCCGGATAGGCCATGCCCCGGCCGCTGGCCAGCACATTGAAGTACAGCCCGAGCCGGGCGCCGAACACCCCCTCGGTCTCGTCGTCCGAGACGTTGTAGCCGTACACCATGACCCTTCCGCCAGCCGGCAGCGCGGCGTACGCCTTGCTCAGCAGGAGCAGGATCGAGTCCTCGTCGAAGATCTCCAGCACATGGCTGAACAGCACCGCGTCCGGCCCCGCGGGGAACCGGTCGGTGAAGATGTCGCCCGGCATCAGGCTCACCCGGTCGGGGTACGTGCCGGCCTCCGCGCCGGACGCGAGCTTCGACACGCTCGGCATGTCGAACACCGTCGACCTGAGAAGCGGGTTACGTGCCACCAGTCGCGCCGAGGTACTGCCGTCGCCACCGCCCACGTCCAGGACGTGCCGCACGCCGTCGAAGACCGGTTGCTCGATCAGCGCGTCCACCGAGCGGAGCGTGAAGGCGGTCATCGCCCGGTGGAAGACCTCCTCCAGCGGCGGGTTGTGCGCCAGCCGCCCGTACAGGGTCGGCTCATCACCGGGATGAGCGGCCAGGGCGGTGTTGGTGCCCGCCCGCAGAGCCGTCGTCATGTGCGAGAACGCCGGGTAGTAGACCTCCTTCCAGCCGGTCAGGATGTGGCTCCAGCTGTTCGGCTCGTCGTCCGCCGCCAGCAACTCCTCGGCGACGCGGGAGTTGTGGTAGACGCCGTCCCGGCGTTCGAGCAGCCCCGTTGTGCAGACCGCCTGGAGCAGCACGCGCAACTGGTGCGCGGGCAGACCGCAGAACGCCTGGATCTCCTCCGCACGTGCGCCGGATTCCTCGGACAGGAAAGCGAAGATTCTCAGTTCGGTGGCGGTGGTGACGGCATGGAAAAGTGCCGGGGCATTGACGAGGAAATGGAATCGTTCGAGGACCGGGTCGCCTTCTTGGGCGCCGTTCTTCATGATTCTCCCGGAAAGGAAAGGCGTCGGGCACCGCGGTGCGGTGATCCCGAAACGCTAGACCGGAGAGGGCGGGGCGGCATCGACGATCCCCGCCGTTACGGGTGTCCGGCGGCCGTTCGCCGGACGGTTCCGTAACTGCGGCTAGCACGGGTGCGGCACACGGCATTCTCCTGGAACATCGCCTCCAGGCCGAGACGGATTTCGGCGGCGGCGACCCGGTCACGTGTCATACGGAGGAAGACGTGCGCGTAACCCAGCAACCGGTGGACCCGGCGCCCGGGAACCTGCCGGAGTGGCCGGGCTCCGGCGCGCCGGGCATTCTCGGTGTCGGCACCGCCGTGCCTCCCGCCTCCTACACACAGCGGGAAGTCCTGGACACCTTCGGCATCACCGACCCGCGGATCCGCTCCGTCTTCCTCGGCGGCGCCATCGAGCGCCGCAATCTCACCCTGCCACCGATGGGCCCCGACGGGACGCCCGTCGTCGAGGCCCAGGGCGACCTGCTGCGCAAACACACCGAGAGCGGGCTGCGGTTGGGCCGTGAGGCCGTCGAGCGCTGTCTGCGGGACAGCGGTGCGTCGCTCGCCGACGTCGGATACCTGTGCTGCGTCACCTCCACCGGACTGCTCACCCCCGGTCTCTCCGCGCTGCTCATCAGGGACCTCGGCATCGAACGGTCCTGCCAGCGCCTGGACGTCGTCGGCATGGGCTGCAACGCCGGGCTCAACGCTCTCAACGCCGTCTCCGGCTGGGCCGGCGCTCACCCCGGCGAACTCGCGCTGATGGTCTGTGTCGAGGTCTGTTCCGCCGCCTACGTCTTCGACGGCACCATGCGCTCCTCGGTGGTCAACAGCCTGTTCGGCGACGGTGCGGCGGCCGTCGCGGTCCGCACCCCCGGGCGCCCCGCCGAGGAGCCGCCGCCTGCTCCGGCGCTGCTGAGGTTCACCAGCCACATCATCCCCGAAGCCGTCGGCGCGATGCGGTACGACTGGGACGAGGCGCACGGAAAGTTCAGCTTCTATCTCGACTCCGAGGTGCCCTACGTCGTGGGCGCCAACGCCGAGACCGCTGTGGCGCGTCTGCTGGCGGGCACCGGGCTGCGCGGCGGCGACATCGCGCACTGGGTCGTGCACTCCGGCGGCAAGAAGGTCATCGACTCGATACGGGTGAACCTCGAACTGTCCCGGCACGACGTGCGGCACACCACAGGGGTCCTGCGCGACCACGGCAACCTCTCCAGCGGTTCGTTCCTGTTCTCCTACGAGCGGCTGCGCGACGAGAAGGCCGCCGTACCCGGGGACCTCGGGGTGCTCATGACGATGGGGCCGGGATCCACCATCGAGACGGCCCTGGTGGGCTGGTGACGAAAGGAGCCCCTGCCGGTATGAAGACCGAACGCGACCTGACCGGGCTGCCCGGCGGCCTGGGCGTCCTCGCCCGGCTGGACGGCGGCAGCCCCCTGCCCGAGCTGACCGCGGCGGTGAACGCGGTGTGCGAGGAGGCCGAGGAACCGGGCGAACGGACGCTCGTCGTCCTCCGGTTCACGCCCTCGCCGCCCCCTGCCGCCCGCGAATGGCCGGGTGACGTGTCCATCCAGGAGGTCAACCGCTGGGAGCGCGCCGTCCGCCGTCTCGAACGGCTGGACAACGTCAACATCGCGGTCGCCGAGGGGACCTGCGGTGGTCCCGTCCTGGACCTGCTGCTCGCCTCGGACTTCCGGATCGGCACCCCCGACCTGCGGCTGATGCTGCCCATCAACGACGGGCACTTCTGGCCCGGCATGTCCCTCTACCGGCTCGTCCAGCACATCGGTCTGGCCCGTGCCCGGCGCATCGTGCTGTGGGACTCCGCCATCTCGCTCGCCGACGCCACCGAACTCGGCATCATCGACCAGGTCAGCGACGACCTGTCCGAGGCCATCCACACCGCGGCCGTGCTGCGCGGCCGGCTCTCCGACCGGGAGACCCGGATCCGCCGCCGTCTGCTGGAGGAGGCCGCGTCCGCCGAGTACCACGACGCCCTCGGCGCCCATCTCGCGGCCTGCGACCGCGAGTTGCGCCGTCTGCGCGACAACGGTCCCGGCACCCCGACCGGGCGCGCGGCGGACCGTACGGAGGTGGCCGGGTGAGTGCCCACGCGCCCGCCTGCGCTTCCGTCGGCGGCCCTGCGGACTCCGGGTCCGCCGGTGCTCCCGCCGGCGGTCCCGCGGACTCCGGGTCCGACCCGGCCGGCCGGCTCGAAGAGGACGCCCGCCACCTGGCCGAGTACGTCGCCGGGGCCGAGCGGGAGCTCGCCGCGCTGCCGCCGCCCGGCCCCGACCGCACTCCCGACGACCGGGACCGTGCCGCCGCGGTCCACACGAGCGCCCGACAGGTCCGGCGTGCCTTCCTCGCTCGGCACGCCGGGACCGTGTACGGGCTGCTCACCGATGGACTGAGCCGCCCCGTGCGCCTCCCGGACCTGGTGTACGAGGCCGCCGACCGGATTCCCGGCCTGGTGCCGACCCGCGCGCAGATGGCGGCCGAGCGCCGGCTCATCCAGGCGGAGAAGGAGGGCCGGGAGATCGACCAGGCGCTGTTCTGCGGCGCGGTGCTGCGCTCGCCGACCGCCGGCCGGCACCTCGTGGAGACGATGCTCGGGCCCACCCCGAGGGCGTTGGCGCTCCTGGACGGCTTCCGCGCCGAGGGCCGCACCGAGCTGGACACCGTCCTCGTCGAACGCCGCGGCGTAGCCGCCCACGTCGAGTTCCGGAACACCCACCGGCTCAACGCCGAGGACGACCGGCTGATCGCCGACCTCGACACCGCCGTCGACCTCGTCCTGCTCGACGACACGGTCAGGGTCGGCGTCCTGCGCGGCGGCGTCGTCGACCACCCCGCGTACCGAGGACGGCGCGTCTTCAGCGCCGGAGTCAACCTGACCGACCTGCGCGACGGGCGGATCTCCTTCGTCGAGTTCCTGCTCGGCCGCGAACTCGGCTACGTCAACAAGATGCTCCGCGGGCTGCTCACCGACCCGCGGCCCGGCGCCTGGAGCGAGCGGAGCGTCACCAAGCCGTGGATCGGCGCCGTCGACACCTTCGCCATCGGTGGCGGCATGCAACTGCTGCTCGTCCTCGACCATGTCGTCGCCGAGGAGCACTCGTACGTCAGCCTGCCCGCCGCCGAGGAGGGCATCGTGCCAGGGCTCGGCAACCTCCGGCTCACCCGGCTGACGGGCGCCCGTCTCGCCCGTCAGGTGGTGCTCGGCGGACGCAGGATCGCCGCCACCGACCCCGACGCCCAGTTGCTCTGCGACGAGATCGTGCCCGCCGACGGCATGGACGACGCGGTCGAACGCGCCGTGGCGGCACTGTCCGCGCCCGCCGTCGCCGCGAACCGGCGCATGCTCACCGTCGCCGAGGAACCCCTCGACCTGTTCCGCGACTACCTCGCCGAGTTCGCCGTCGCCCAGGCGGAACGCGCCTACGCTCCCGACGTCCTGGACAAGGTGGAGCGGCGCTGGCAGGAACGGGAACGACGGCGCGCCGAGGGACGGAGCCGACGGTGACCGGCGCCCCCGACCTGTACGCCGGCGACCTGCACGGATCGCTCCAGGACCCGGTTCTGGGCGCCATCGGCTTCCTCAACGAGGTGATGGGCCGCCACCCGGACGCCATCTCCTTCGCGCCGGGCGCCCCCCACCCCGAGTTCGTCCAGGGCCTGGACACCCGCGCCCTGACCGACCGCTTCCTGGCCCACCTCGTCACCGACCGCGGCCTCGACCCGGCTCGCGCCGAACGCGTGCTCTACGAGTACGGACCCGCCCAGGGCCTGATCAACGACCTCGTGGCCCAGGCGCTCAGCGCCGACCAGGGCATCCACGCCGCACCCCGCGAGATCGTCATCACGGTGGGCGCGCAGGAGGCCATGCTGCTGACCCTGCGGGCGCTGTTCCGGGGCGGCGGGGACGTACTGGCCGTGGCCGACCCCTGTTTCGTGGGGATCGTCGGCGCCGCGCGACTGCTCGACATCCCCGTGACCGACGTCCGGGAGGGGCCCGACGGACTCGACGTGGACCACCTCGCCGTCCGCTGCCGGGAGGCCCGCGCGGCCGGCCGCCGTGTCCGCGCCTGCTACGTCGCTCCCGACTTCTCCAACCCGGGCGGCGCCCGGATGCCCCTCGCCCTACGCCATCGCCTGCTCGACCTGGCGGCCCGCGAGGACCTGCTGCTCATCGAGGACAACGCCTACGGTTTCACCGCCCCCGAGGGCGACACGCTGCCCGGCCTGAAGGCGCTGGACACCGGGCGCCGCGTCGTCCACCTCGGCACCTTCGCCAAGGTCGGCTTCCCCGGCGCCCGGGTCGGCTACGCCGTCGCCGACCAGCGGGTGCGGCACACCGACGGCGAACGGACGCTCGCCGAGGAACTCGCCGACCTCAAGACCATGGTCACCGTCAACACCTCACCGCTGTCCCAGGCCGTCGTCGGCGGACTGCTCCTGGAGCACGGGCGCTCGCTGGCCGCCCTCGCCCGGCGCAAGGCCGAGCGCTACCGGCGCAACCTCGCCTGCCTGACCGGCGCCCTGGAGCGACACGTGCCCGACGGCATGCCGCCGGGCGTCGTCCGGCACCGGCCGGCCGGTGGCTTCTTCGTCCGCGTCGACCTGCCGGTACCCGCCGACCTGGCACTCCTGGAGGTGTCGGCCGCCGAGTACGGCGTGCTGTGGACGCCGATGCGCCAGTTCTCCCTCACCGACCGCGGCGACCGGCAGATCCGGCTGTCGTGCAGCTACCTGGAGCCCGACCGGATCGAGACCGGCGTCCGGCGGCTCGCGACCTTCCTCAGGAAGGAGACCCGGAGATGAGGAGCGGCCCCGGCACACGGGCCGTCACCGGCACGGAGACCGGCGCCGGCCCGGCGCCCGCACCCCACCGTCCCACGGAAGGCCCCCGCCGATGCGCCTGAACAGCTACGACGACTTCACCCCGCTGAAGGAGGTCGTTCTCGGCTCCGCGGACGGCTACCGCGACCGGGTGCGCGACATGTCGTTCGACATGTTCATCAGCGACAACATCTCCGGCGCCCGCGGCTACTACCCCTCCCTCTCCACCTGGCGGGACGGCGAGGAACGCCGGGCACGCAACTCCCCGCGGCGCCTGGAGATGAAGGAGCGGTTCCTCGGCGAACTGATCGAGGACGTGGAGGGCATCGCCGCCCGTCTCACCGCGCTCGGCGTCACCGTGCACCGCCCCAGGCTGCCCGGATCCGACCTGACCAGGATCGCCACCCCCGCCTTCGAGGCCGCCGTCACACCGCCGCTCAACCTCCGCGACAACACCCTGATCCTCGGCGACGAGATCATCGAGACCCCGCCGATGCTGCGCGACCGCTACTTCGAGACCCAGTTCCTCAAGCCGGTCTTCCTCGACTACTTCCGCGCGGGCGCCCGCTGGACGACCATGCCGCGCCCGATGATGACCGACCACTCCTTCGACCCGGACAACATCCCCAACGCGGCCCCGAACATCGAGGTCCCCCTACAACCGCGGGACTCGCCCTACGACGTCGGCCCTGAGCCCATGATCGACGGCGCCAACTGTCTGCGCCTGGGCCGCGACCTGATCGTCAACATCTCCAACGCCAACCACGCTCTCGCCTGCGACTGGCTCGAACGCCACCTCGACGGAAGGTTTCGCGTGCACCGCATGGCGAAGCTGACCCAGAGCCACATCGACTCCGTGGTCGTCCCGCTGCGCCCCGGAACCCTGCTGCTGCGCGACCCCGGCGTCGTCGACTACCTGCCCGAGGCACTGCGCGGCTGGGACACCGTCGTCCCGCCCCCGCCCGGCATCGACGACTACCCCCAGTACGAGAACGGCGACCCGATCCCGGCCAGCCCCTACATCGACCTGAACGTACTGTCCGTCGACGAGGACACCGTCATGGTCAACGACGCCTGCAAGACCCTCATCGCCACCCTGGAGAAGCACGGCTTCACCGTCGTCCCGGTCCGGCACCGGCACCGGCGCCTGTTCGGCGGCGGCTTCCACTGCTTCACCCTGGACACGGTGCGCACCGGTGGCGCCGAGGACTACCTGGCCTGACCGTCCCGGACCGCCCCGGGGGGGGCGCCCCCCCCCCGCGGGGGCCCCCCCCCCCGCGCCCCACCCGGGAATAAAAAAAAAACGACCCCCACCCCCC
>NZ_JBHZEJ010000115.1:10143-13652 GCF_042756365.1 Streptomyces sp. NPDC059092 | reverse complement strand
GGCGGGGATCGTTCCCGCCCGTCCCCCGCCCCTTCGTGTCAGTGGGGCGCGGCGGCCAGGGCGCGGTCGCGCCGTACGCCCACCCCCAGGTTCTGGTGGATCTCCGCCGTGGCCGTCGAGCGGTTGAGGGTGATGTAGTGCAGGCCGGGGGCGCCCTCGGCGAGCAGCCGCTCGGCCATCGCCGTGGCGTACTCGACGCCGATACGGTGCCCCTCCTCGGGCCGGTCCTTGGCCGCTTCGAGCCGCCCGGCCAGTTCGTCGGGGAAGCGCGCGTCGCTGAGCTCCGCGAAGCGGCGGATCTGCCGTACGTCGGTGGCGGGCATGATCTCCGGGATGATCGGCGTGGTGCAGCCTGCCGCCGTGACCCGGTCACGCAGCCGCAGATAGTCCTCGACGTGGAAGAACATCTGGGTGATGGCGTAGTCGGCGCCCGCCCGGCACTTGGCGACGAAGTGGCGGATGTCGCTCTCCCAGTCGGCGGAGCGCGGATGGCGCTCGGGGAAGGCCGCGACGCCCACCGTGAAGTCCCCCAGCTCCCTGATCAGGGTGACGAGTTCACCGGCCTGGGCGAAGCCCTCCGGGTGGGGCACCCAGTCGGCGCGCGGGTCGCCGGGCGGGTCGCCGCGCAGGGCCAGGACGTCACGGATCCCGGCGTCGGCGTACTGGCCGATGATGTGGCGCAGTTCGGCCACCGAGTGGCCGACGGCGGTGAGGTGGGCGACCGGGCGCAGCGTCGTCTCGGCGGCGATGCGCTTGGTGACCTCGATCGTCCGGTCGCGCGACGAGCCGCCGGCCCCGTAGGTCACGGAGACGAAGGACGGCGCGAGCGCCTCGATCCGGCGGATCGCGTTCCACAGCGTGCGTTCCCCCGCCTCGGTCTTCGGCGGGAAGAACTCGAAGGAGTACGAGGGCCCGTCGCCGGCCGGCAGGGCCCGGGAGCTCTGCCGTGCGTGGTGGGGACGGTCCGCGGTCTCTGCCGCCATGGAGGGGGTCCTTCCTGGAGTCGCTCGGTGCGTGGACGCGTACGGTCCGCACACACTAGCCGTGATACGCGTCCGTCAGCGGGCGTGACCACAGTCTGATCACCGGCGCCGCGGAACGTACCAACCGGCCGCGGACGAAGCGGAGTTCGGCTCCGCACGATCGGGTCCGGTCATCTCGTCACACCGGCGTTACGGGCGCCACAGCACCGCCTGTTCCTCGACGACCGCGAGGTAGGCGGCGGCGCGCTGCTCCGCGGCGTGGCGGCGCGCGGGCGGGAGCCCGCGCAGGGCGCGGCTCCGGGAGCCGCGGGTGAGCAGGTCGACCGAGAGCGGGGTCCCCGGCGAGAGCAGGAAGGCGCGGGCCCGGCGCCGGGCCCGGTGGCGCAGGACGAGGAAGAAGCCGAGGGCGAGGAGGAAGTTGACCGCCACCTTGGCGCCGAGCCCCGCGGCGGAGTCCAGCAGGGGCGCGTCGAACAGCCAGTGCATGGACATCGCGACGAGGACGCAGGCCGCCGCCGGGGCGATCCTGCGGCGTGGCGGGCGGTCGTCGTGGGCGAGCAGGATGCCGACGCCGGTCCCGGCGACGGCGCTCATCGCCCAGTGCGAGCCGAGCCCCGTCACCACGACCCGGGTGACGAAGGACTGGCTGACGTCGGCGCTCCCCCGCACTCCCCCGCCGAGCAGGATGGCGTTCATGGCGTACGTCCAGTTCTCCATGGCCTGGAAGCCGAGACCGGTGAAGGCGCCGAGGAAGAACCCGTCCAGCGGGCCCCGTACCAGCGGCCGGGCCGCGAGGGCGATCAGGACGACACCGGAGAGTTTGAGGAGTTCCTCGTTGAGCGGCGCGGTGAGCGCGGCGCCCCACCGGGAACCGAAGCCGATCCCGGCCGACTTGTACCAGATGCCCTGGAGCCCGGTGTTGGCGACGACGGCGCAGCCGGCCGCGGCGGTGGCGCCCCACAGGACCCCGCTCCAGGCCCAGCCCGACGGCGGCGGCCGGAACGGGCGGATCCGCCCGAGGACGGCCGTTCCGACGCTCACGGTGAGCGCCAGCAGGACGAGGGCCAGCAGCGCGGGGCCGGGGAAGACCCGGATGACCGGGCCGAAGCCGTGCAGGAGCAGCAGGAGGCCGAGCAGGCACAGGGCGCCGATGGCCCAGCCGGCCGGCCGGCGTCGCCAGGATCCGCGTACGGAGGTGATCAGGGACCGGAGCCGGGAGGCCGCCGGGGGTGCGGTGACGGGCGCGGTCACGACGCCCCCCGGGGAAAGGTGAGGCCGCGGGCCATGGCCGTGGCGTCGGCCACCGCGCCGGGCGAGGCGCCGGGCCGTGCCAGCACGACGATCTCGACGGCGTAGCCCCGGCCCGGCGGCAGCCAGACGGTGGCCGTCCCTGCCCGGCCCCCGCCCGTCAGGCTCCCCGACCGCCCGATGGCTCCCCGGGCCCCGGCGATCCGGCGCCCGGCGCCCAGCCGGCTGCCGCTGTCGGCTACGGACTGGACCTTGCGCAGCCCGCTCCACAGGGCGGCGGGGTCCGCCGCCCCGGTGAGGGGGACGTACCGGGCCGCCAGGTCGACGCCGTCGCGGGAGAGCGCGTACGCCATGGCCGGGTCGCTGGAGGACTTGCTGAGCGCCCAGCCGCGCCCCGTCACCCGGAGCACGGCGACCTCGTCGTCGGGGCCCAGCTCCAGGACGGTTCCCGCCGCGACCCGTTCGCGGTCGCCGAGGACCCCGTCGATCAGCGGCCAGCCGGCCGTCGGCGCGGCGACGACGAGCAGCACCCCGAGGACCGCGAGCCGGGGCCGCGCCCGGCTCCGGCCGGCATGGGGCGGGTCCTCGGGCGGGCGCCGGTCCTCCGGTGCGCGGTCCATCGGGTCAGGCGTCGTGGCGCAGCGGGGTGAGCTGCTCGATGTCGTACCGCCGGCGCAGATCGGCGATGGCCGCGGGATCGGGGGTGCCGCCTTCCTTGAGGATGTCGAGGAGTTCCTCGAAGTACCGTTCGTGGTCGGAGGGCGGGGACGCCTGGAAGAACATCCTGACGGGCTCCCCGCCCCGGTTGGCGAAGGCGTGCGGGCAGCCGGGCGGTACGACGATGACGGTGCCCGGGGTGGCGCGTACGGACTTCAGCCCGGAGGCGGACTCCCAGTGGCGCCAGTCCTCGCTGAGCGCCCTCGGTTCGAAGGCCAGTACGTCCAGTTCGCCGTCGAGGACGTAGAACAGTTCCTCGCTGTGGGTGTGCCGGTGGGCGCCGACGTCGAACCCGGGCGGCACGACGACCTCGAAGCTGGAGGACACCTGTGAGTGTGCTCCGGTGACCTTGAAGGTCACCTGCTGTGCCGCTGTGAGGATGGTGGTGCCTCCGCCCGGCGGGACGATCAGTCCCTCGGACGGCATCACATGGGTCATGTGCTGCTCCAGGACGGTGGGGGGGGACTTACGGACGCGGGGGGGCCCCCCGGGGGGGGGGGCGGGCGGGGGGCGGTGGAGTCGGTGGGGGAGTGGGACGGGTTTGTCTCGGGGGGAGTTGGG
>NZ_JBHZEJ010000115.1:0-10133 GCF_042756365.1 Streptomyces sp. NPDC059092 | reverse complement strand
TTGGCGGGGCCTCGTTATTTTTTTTATACCCCCCCCCCCCTGGGGGGGGGGGGGGTACTCCCGGCGGGGGGGGGCCCGGGGGGGGGGGGGGGCCCCGCCTCCGTGGTGCGGCGCCGGTCAGGACGTGGCGCGGCCCGCGGTCTCCAGCAGGCCGTGCCCGGCCATGTCCAGTTCGGCGGACGAGTCGGCCACCGTCCACCGGCCGAGCGCCATCTCGGCGGTGATCCCGGGCCCGAACCCGGCGACGATGCCGCGTGCCCCGTCGGTCACCACGCCCTCGTCGAAGAGGCGTCGTACGGCGTCGAGGACGACGGCGCTGGCGATGTTGCCGTACTCGGTGAGGGTGCCCCGGCTGAACCGGAATGCCTCAGGCGCCACTTCGAGGAAGCGGCTGAGGTCGTCCAGGATGCGGGGGCCGCCCGCGTGGATGATGTAGAAGTCGAGTCCGGTGGCGTCCCAGCCGTGCTGGTCGGCCATCGTACGGAGCGCGGGGGCCAGCGGCTCCATGGTGGTGGGCACGCGCTTGTCGAGCAGGAAGTGGAATCCGGTGGCGCGGACGCTGTAGGCGATCCAGTCGGTGGTGTCGGGCACGAGGTGGGAGCCGTTGCGCTCCATCCTGATGCCGGTGCCGCCCTCGCCCCGTACGACCGCGGCGGCGACCGCGTCGCCGAACAGGCCGTTGGAGAGCAGCGAGCCGACGCCGAGGTCCGTCGGCTGGTAGCAGAGCGAGCAGAACTCGCAGGCGACGATCAGCACGTTGCTGCCGGGGTAGGCGCGGCAGAAGTCGTGTGCCCGGTTGATGGCGGCGCCGCCCGCCGCGCAGCCGAGCTGGGCGATCGGGAGCTGCCGGGTGTGGCCGGGGAAGTCCATGGTGTTGATCAGCCAGGCGGTCAGCGACGGCATCATGAAGCCGGTGCACGAGACGTAGACGATCATGTCGATGTCGGCGGGGCGCAGCTCGGCGTGGTCGAGGGCGCGCCGGACCACCTCGGGCACGCGTCGCTTGGCCTCGGCCTCGTACAGCATGTTGCGGTCCTCGAAACCGGGGTGGCGCAGCGTCTCCTCGATGGGCTGGACGATATGGCGCTTGGAGACCCCGGTGTTCTCGATCAGCCGCAGCGCGAGCGGCAGTTGCGGATGGTCCTCGTGGAGCGAGCGCGCGAGAGCGAGCGTGTCCTCCATGGTGATCACATGTTCGGGGACCGAGACCGCGGGTTTGCACAGAGTCGCCACGACGCGCTCTCTCCTTCATTCGTGTTCGCTGTGAACTGGGGCCCACATTCGGGGCTGGGCCACCGCCCCGCAACTGCGGGAAACAGGTGACAGCACCGGAGGGCCGCCGGTCGGGGGACGGATCTGCGGGGGAACCGAAGAGCCGTCAGGATTCCACGCGCGACTACGGAACGTAGGGAAGGCGTCGGCGGGATCGCCCGTTCAGGGGGTGGTGGAGGCGCCCGGGTGTCACCCGCGGCCGGGCGCGGGAGGGATGGTCCCCATGGCGTTCTCGTGGTGTGCGTACCGGGTTCCGGCCGGTGGCGACGGTCGCCCGCGGGGCCTCGTGGCCCCCGTCCCGGCGCCCGGCGGACGGCGGTTCACGGTCCTGAGGCCGTACGGCGTCCGGCGTGTCGCGGGCGCGGGGTGCGGGGTGGCGGGCCGATGATCCTGCTGACCGGGGTCACCGGCACCGTCGGACGGCTCGTGGCGGAGCGTCTGGCCACCGCGGAGCCGGTACGGCTGCTCTCCCGGGACCCGCGCCGTATCGCCGCGCTCGCCGGGCCGGGGACCGAGGTCGTGGGCGGCGACTTCGCGGATCCCGTCTCGCTGGCCGCCGCGCTGACCGGGGTACGGGCGGCGTTCCTCGTCACGGCGGACCCGCTCGCGCCCGCCCACGACGAGCACTTCGTCACCGCGGCCCGCCGGGCCGGCGTACGCCATGTGGTGAAGCTGTCGGCGCGGGCGGTGGCCGAGCCCGACGCCGACGACCTGATCACGCGCCGGCAGCGGGACGCCGAGGACGTGCTCCGCGCCTCGGGCGTCGCGTGGACCTTCCTGCGGCCCCGGGCGTTCATGTCCAACACCCTGGGCTGGGCGCGTTCGGTCCGTGACGAGGGGGTGGTGCGCGCCTTCCACGGCGCCGCGCCCCACGCCACCGTCGATCCGCGTGACATCGCCGAGGTCGCCGCGCTGGCCCTCACCGGCGCCGTGCTCCCCGGGCGCGCCCACCCGCTCACCGGCCCGGCGGCGATCAGCGCGGCCCAGCAGGTCGCCGTGCTCTCCGGGCTGCTCCGGCGCCCGCTGCGGCTGGTGGAGCTGACCCGGGACCAGGCGTACGAGGGGCTGCTCGCCCGCTGGCCGCGCCCGGTGGCCGACGCGCTCCTGGAGGGCGCGGAACGGCAGGGCGCGGGCGCCAAGGCGCGGGTGGAGCCGGCGGTGCGGACACTGCTCGGGCGGCCGGCCCGGCCCTACCGCGTCTGGGCCCGGGACCACCTCCCCGCCTTCGGTGGCTGAACCGGCCCCGCCGTCCGCTCCGGCGCCATTACCCGGCACGTAATCGACCCGTCCGCGCCGGGGCGGCATCGTTGCGGTCACCGGGGCCCGACCGACGCACTTCGGCCGGGTTCCGGCACCGTACGCACGCTCCCGTCCTGCCTCTGGAGGCTGACCGACCATGTCGGAGAACCGTTACGAGACCGCCGTGGCCCGCTACTTCGAGGCGTGGAACGCGCCGTCGGAGCAGGCCGTCGCCGAGGCCGTCGCCGCCGCCTGGAGCGAGGACGGCGGCTACACCGACCCGCTGGCCTCCGACACCGGTCACGAGGCGCTGGCCGCGCTGATCGCCGGGGCCCAGGAGCGGTTCCCCGGCTTCACGTTCACCTTGAGCGGCCCGGTCGACGGCCATCACGACCTCGCGCGGTTCTCCTGGGAGCTGGTCTCGGCCGCCGACGGCTCCGCTCCCGTCGCGGGCTCCGACGTGATCACGCTCGCCGAGGACGGCCGGATCGCCGTGGTCCAGGGCTTCCTGGACCGGGTGCCCACCGCTCCGTAGCGGGGCGGCGCCGGAGCGGGGACGCCTCACCGGGGAGGGCGTCCCCGCTCCCGCCGTCGCCCCTTGTGGGAGCACCGCCGCTGCGGGCAGCATGCCGCCATGTCTTTTCTCGCTCCCGCCGTACGCCCCTACCGTCCCGAGGACCTGCCCGCGCTGTACGACATCTGCGTACGCACCGGGGACAGGGGCCAGGACTCCCGGCATCTCTACCCCGACCACGAACTGCTGCCGAGCATCTTCGCGGCGCCCTACGCCGTGCTGGAGCCGGAGCTGACCTTCGTGGTCGACGACGGGACGGGCCGGGCGGTCGGTTACATCCTCGGCACCGCCGACACCGCCGCCTTCGTCAAGACGTTCCGTGAGGTCTGGCTGCCGCCGCTGGCCGGCCGCTATCCGGCGCCGACGGGGCCGGCCCGCACCCCGAGCGAGGAGATGATCGCCCTGCTGCACCGCCCTGAGCGGATGGTGCTGCCCGAACTGGCCGGGTATCCCGCGCACTTGCACATCGATCTGCTGCCCGAGGCCCAGCGCCGGGGGCACGGCAGGGCGTTGATGCACTCCTTTCTCGGCGCGCTGCGTCACCAGGGCGTCGACGCCGTCCATCTGTCGATGGCCACCGCCAACACCCCGGCCCGCGCCTTCTACGACCGGCTCGGCTTCCATGTGATCGCGGTGCCGGACCCAGGTCCTGTCGCCCATCTCGGGCGTTCGACCACCGTGGACGGGGACGCCGCGCCCAGGTGAGGGGGACGGACGCGACGGTCATACGCGGCCCCGCCTGGTGACCGCCGCGGACGCCGCGCCCATGGCCCCGCCGGCGATGATCATGACGACGCTCACATAGATCTCGTAGCCGTCGAAGAAGCTCGTCCTGGACACGACGGACCAGAGCCGGAACCATCCGTCGGTCAGTTCGTACAGCAAACCGCCCACCCCCTGGGACAGCAGAACGAAGCAGAGGAATCCGAGAAACGTCTTCACCCGCCCAGGCTAGAAACCGCGCGTCGGGGCGGCTATCGGCCATCGGGCGCGGGCCCCGGGACGAAAGTCGCCCGCGCCGTGGCCCGCGTTCATCCCAAAGTCGCCGCCCCCGCCGGCCGGGCGCCGCCCGGCGTGCCCCGCCCGGCGGCGGCGATCCGGATCTCCGCCCGCGTGGTCACCCCGCCCACGGTCACCGCGACCGTGACCGTCCCGGGCCGCAGCGCGGTGAGGGTGCCGGTGGCCGGGTCGAGGACCGCCGCGTGGCGCGGCCGGGCGCCGGCGCGGTCGCCGATACGGAGGTTGAGGGAGCCGGTCCAGTCGGCGCTGAGCGGAAAGCCGACGGGGATGCGCCGGGCGCCCTGGACGACCGTCGCCGTCACCGTGGCGCTCCGGCCGGGCGTCAGCGTGGCCGGGGCGTCGAGGGTCAGCGCGTCGGTGTGCGCGCGGGTCGCCACGGAGACCCAGTCGGGGCCGCCCGTCCACGGCTTCAGGCGGGCGGCCGTCCACCCGCTCCTGGAGACCTGGTCCACCCCGACGAGCGACCAGCCGGTGAAGCCGCCCTCGCCCGGCGGGGCGGCGGGCGCCTTGCCGGAGTCGCCGTTGATCAGGTACGGCACGCCGTCCACGCGCGAGGCGTCGAAGACCCCGACGTGGCCGCCGACGAACGCGGCGCCCTTGCCCGTCGTACGGCGGAACTCCGCGAGCCACCGTTCGAGGAGGGCCGCCTCCTTGCGGTCGCCGAGCCGGCTGGCCTGCTGGACGGTCGGGTCGCGCGGCGGTACGTGTTCGATCACCATCACCGAGCCGATCCGGTCGTCCCGCGCCGCCGCGTCGAGTTGCTCCCGTACCGTCCTGATCTGGGCGAGTCCGCCGCCGCGCAGGGTCAGGGCGGAGGTGTCGAGGGTGAGGAAGCGGGTACCCCGGTGGTCGAAGACCCGTTGGGCGGGGCCGAACCGCGCCACGAACTCCTCGATGGAGCCGCCCATCACCTCGTGGTTGCCGGGCACGTAGTACCAGGGCAGCGCGTCGCCGAGCTCCTCGGTGAGGACCGTCCTGGCGAAGTCGAGGTCCGCGGGTGAACCCTCGTCCACCAGATCGCCGTTGACGACGAGGAAGTCCGGCTCGGCCGCCCTGATCTCGCGCAGGGTGCGGCGGGCCTGGGCCACGATCGCGCTGTCCGGGTCGCGGGCGACGAACTGCGCGTCGGACATCACCGCGAACCGCCAGTCCCGCCCGGCGGTCCCGGCCGCGGTGTCGATCAGTGGGTCGGCGGCGCGCGGCCGGTCGGGCAGGTCGACGGCGGGCGGCACCTGCGCCGTCAGTTCGTCGATGACGATCTCCCCGGTGTACTGCCGGGTCGCGGCGGTCTCCGCGAGGTAGAAGCGGTGGACGGCGAGCGGGGTCGCGGCCCCGGCCGGTACCTCGAAGGTCACCTGCCGCCAGCCGGTCCAGGTGACGTAGGGGCCGCGCAGCAACTGGTCGGAGCCCGCCGCGTCCTTGAGGTGCAGGGTGGGCCAGGCGCCCTTGCCGTCGCCCTTGATCCAGAGCTTGAAGGACTGCGGCCGGCCGGGCACGGGGATGCGCTGTGGCGGGGTGGCGTACGCCGCGCGGGTCGCGGTGGACCGGGTGAAGTCGTAGCGGAGGGTGAGCCCGGTGCCGGTGCGGCCGTCCGGGGTGGCCGCGACGGAGCCGTCCGCCCGCGCCTGACCGAAGGTCCAGGACGCGGCGTCGTCGAAGCCGGAGACGTGCTGTTCCTCCAGTCCGACGCCGACGGCGAGCGCGGTGGTGGCGCCGCCGACGGTGGCGGTGATCCGGCCCCCTCCGCCGTCCTTCAGCGCGGCCACGGTGAAGGAGCCCCGGCCGTCGTCGGTGACGGAGAAGAGGGCGCGGTCGTAGTCGAGGGTCACGTCGCGGGGTTCGACGGGCGCGCTGGTGCCGTGCGTGTCGAGCCCGACGATGCCGAAGGTGCCGGTGGCCGTGGCGTCCGCGAGGCCGATACGCGGGGTGGTCGGCTGGATCCGGGCGAGGGGGGCGAGCACGGTCAGTTCGGTGGAGCCGTGGGCGCGGCCGTGTTCGGCCCGTACCGGCGTGGTGCCGCCGGTACGGGCGGTGAAGACGCCCTCGCGGTCGACCCGGCCCACGGAGGGCCGCAGGGCCCGCCAGCGCGGGGCGCCCGCCGCGGGTCCGTAGGTCTCGTCGTACCCGGCGGCCGTCAGACGGCGGGTCAGCCCGGGGAAGACCCGCTCGGGGTGGCCGCCCTTGACGGGGTCGACGGTGGGGGCGGCGCCCGGGGGCGTGCGGGTCTCGACCCAGAAGCCGGTCAGCCTCCCGCTGCCGTCGGGGGCGGTGAGGGCGAGGCCGTTGGGTACGGTGCGCTCGCTGCCGTCGGAGGGGCTGTTCTCCACCCGCAGCGCGTCGCTGCCGGGCGCGCGGGCGACGAGGGTGGAGGAGCCTCCGCCGTCGAGGTTGAGCGCGCTGTACGCGCCGGCCCGCGCCATCATCAGGCCCAGTTCGGTGAGGGTGACGCCACCGCTGTCGGCCTGTCGGCCGTCGACGGTGATCACCCGCATGGTGGCGCCGTCGCGGGAGAAGCCGACGGCGGTGCGTGGCGCCGCGGTGTTGTTGCCCTCGCCCTCGTGGCTCACCGCCCTGCCGTCGGTGACGAGGAGTTCACGGCCGCCGACGGCGGTGCGCGGCACGGGCCCGCCGTCGTCGGTGCGCGGCCGGTACTCCAGGGTGACGGGGTCGCCGGGGCGCAGCGCGGTCAGCGCCCCGGCGCCCGCTTCCCTGCCGACCAGGACGGTCGTGCCGGTGGCGATGGGCCCGGTGCCCGGCCGGTCGGTGACGGAGACGACACGCCCGTCCCGTACGGCGGCCTCGGCGACCGGGGCCGCGCGGTCCACGGTGAGCGCCCGGTCGGCCTCGCCCCACGCGGCCGTGTAGGCGCCGATGCCACCCGCCGGCACGTTCGCGGCGTTGTACGCCTCCAGCGCGCGCGGCCCCGAGGGGAGGGTGACGGTGCCGTCGAAGTAGAGCCGCAGGACGCGTCCCGCGCCGCCGGGGCCGATGCCGACCGCTCGGTGGGTGCCGGGCGCCGGGGAGTGGACGACCTCCCCGTCCGCGATGCCGGGGCCCTGCGGCGCGCCGGTCTCGTTGATGTCGAAGAAGTCCGCGTTGATCGCGGCGACGGTGCGGCGGCCGGGCCCCGGGTCGTGCCGGGCGGCGAGCTCGGAGACCGTACGGCGGTCGGAGACCTTCCCGGTGGAGAGGTAGTCGGCCCGCGCGCCGCTGCTGCCGCCGAGGTCGACGGAGAGGGTGTCGACCCGCAGCCATTTATCGGATTCGAGCCGGTCGTACGAGGTCAGCCGGACGCCGGGGGCGATGGGCCGGGCGGCGTGGGCCGTCTCGATGCCGTCGCCGTCGGCCACGGACCGCGCCGTGGCACCGGATCCGGCGGCGCTCGCGGGCGGCGGTGCGACGGGCCGCAGGATCTCCGCGGCGGTACGGGGGCGCGGGTCGGGGGTGGAGTCGGCGGCGGACGGGGCGCCCGCCCCGACGGTCAGGGCAGACACGACCGCGAACAGCACGGCGGTCCGCCCGGCGATGCCTGGGCCCACAACTCCTCCTGGATGACGGTGAATGGACATGGCTGAGCCGTGCTCTGCCGGCACACCCAGGATTGCCGTGCACACGCCAATGAACCAGGGGTTCGCGGGAACGATGTGGAGAACACGCGGTGACGGGGTCGAACGGGTCAACGCCGCGCGGGTCCGTCAGGTCACGCCACGCTCAGGACGATGAGGCGTCGGCGGGCCCGGTGGCGTCCCGGCGCAGGAGCAGCAGGGCCATGTCGTCGCCGCCCCCGGGCTCCCCCACCGTGCCGAAGAGCAGGTCGGCCAGGGCGGGCAGCTCCGCGGGGCCCGTCCGTACGGCCTGACGGAGCGCTTCGAGACTGTCGCCCAGATCGATGCCGGGCCGTTCCACCAGGCCGTCGGTGCACAGGAGCAGGGTCTCGCCGGGGCCGAGCACCCCGGTGGTCACCGGGTAGCCGATGCCGCCGTGTCCGGCGAACTCCGCGGAGAGGCCGAGCGGCAGCCCGCCGGCCGTCCCGATCCACTCGCACCGTCCGTCGGCGCGGCGCAGCAGCGGGTCGAGATGCCCGGCGCGTACGATCCGCAGCCCCCCTCCGACCAGGTCCACCTCCACATACGTGCAGGTCGCGAAGCGTTCGGTGCCCAGTTCCCGCAGCAGCGTCGAGGCGCGGGCCAGCGCGGTCGCGGGCGGGTGGCCCTCGGCGGTGTACGCCCACAGCGCCATCCGCAGCTGGCCCATCACGACGGCCGCGTCCGTGTCGTGGCCCTGGACGTCGCCGATGGTGAGCCCCACCCGGCCGCCGGGCAGCGGCAGTACGTCGTACCAGTCCCCGCCGACGCTCCGGCCGAGCCGTGCCGAGCGGTACCGCACGGCGGTCGAAGCGCCGGGGAGGTCGGGGATGCGGCGGGGCAGCATCGCCTGCTGGAGCCCTTCGGCGAGATCGTGCCTCTGCTCGTAGAGCATCGCGCGCTGCAGGCTCTGCGCGATGGAGCTGCCGAGGGCGAGCAGCAGGGTGCGCTCCTCGTCGCTGAAGGCGCGGGGCAGCGGGGAGAGCAGCCCGAGCACCCCGATCGGAGTGGCCTGGGCGACCAGCGGGAGATAGGCGCCTGAGGCTACGGAGAGCGATTCGACGTACGGCCAGAGCAGCGGGTAGGAGGTCCTGAACTCCTCCCGTGAGCCGATGAAGCGGGGCCGCCGGGTCCGTACCACCTCGCTCATCGGGAACGGGTCGTCGACCCGGGTGTAGCGCAGTTCCGGTACGTACGATCCCGCGCGTCCCTCGGCGACCAGCCGGATCCGTGCGCCCTCGACCACGCCGAGCATCACGCTCACCGCGGTGAGGTGGCCCAGCGCCTCCGGGTCGCGGAGCACGTCGAGGACGTCCTCGACGCTCGTCGCGCGGGCCAGCAGGGCGGTGGTACGGGTCACCACGCCGGTCAGTCTGCGCCGCGCCTCGGTCAGATCGCTCCGGGCGGCGGCCTGGGCCAGCTCGCGCTCGGCGCTCCGTACGAGGCCGATGAGCCGGCGGGGCCGTCCCTCGGCGTCGTGGCCGAGGTAGGCCTGGGCGTGCGCCCAGCGTGTGGATCCGGTGCGCAGCCTGACCCGGAAGTACGCGCTGTGCCGGGCGGTGCCGGCCTTCAGGGCCCGGGCGGCGACGGCCTTGAGCCGGGCGGCGTCGGCGTGCGGGATCCGGTGCGCCAGGGCCGCCGGGTCGCCGTCGTACTCCCCGGGGAGCAGGTCGAGCACGGCGAGGGCGGCCGGGTCGAGGTGGAGCAGCCCGCTGTCGAGGTCCCAGTCGAAGCTGCCCATGCGGTTGAGGGCCAGGCTCCGATCCGGGCGGGCCGGCCAGTCGTCCGGCAGCGGTACGGCAGCCGGAGGTGCGCCCCGATCAGCCATGGAGCAACCATCTCACCGATCGGCCCGGGCCACTCCTCGAAGACGTGGCACCGTCCGGGCCCGCGGCCGTCGGGCGCCGGTGGCGCGTGACGCGCGGCGACGGCGCCGCCGGGCACGGATCACCGCACCGGACACTGCGCTGACCAGGTGATGATCCGGACGAACCAAATCGAAGGGCAGATTGTCCGTTACCCCGTGTGAGCCAGGGCGTTGAAGTGCGTGAAGGCCGCACATCGTGCGGCTGCGCTCGAAACGTTCAAGGAGAAACTTGATGTCGCGTATCGCGAAGGCAACCGCTGTTCTCGTCGGCACGGGTGCCGTCCTGGCCGGTGGCGCCGGTATGGCCGCTGCCGACGCCGGCGCCGAGGCGGCGGCCATCGGCTCGCCCGGTGTCCTGTCCGGCAACGTGGTCCAGGTGCCCGTGCACCTCCCGGTCAACGTCTGCGGCAACACCGTCGACGTGGTCGGCCTGCTCAACCCGGCGTTCGGCAACAAGTGCGCCAACCTCTCGGGCGAGAAGCACCACCGCGGCTACGGCGGCTGAGACCGGCGCAGCGGTGCGCGGCCCTGGGACCCGGGGCCGCGCACCGTTCGGTGAGGACGGCCTCCCGCGCTG
>NZ_JBHZEJ010000114.1:0-14543 GCF_042756365.1 Streptomyces sp. NPDC059092 | reverse complement strand
CCCCCGCCGCGCCGCCGTCTCCGCCTTCGGCATCAGCGGCACCAACGCCCACACCATCCTCGAACAAGCCCCACCCACCCCCGACACACCGACGGAACACCCCGAGAGCGCGACGCGGCCCCTCGATCCCGACGGCGGTACGCGGGCCGCGCCGGGCCAGGTGCCCCTCGTCCTCTCCGCCCGCTCCCGGCCCGCCCTGCGGGCCGTCGCGGGCCGGCTCGCCGCCCACCTTCGCCAGGGCGACGCGGACCTCGCCGACTACGCGGCCTCCCTGCTCTCCACCAGGGAGACGGCAGTTCACCGGTCCGTCGTCGTCGCGGCGGACCGATCGGAGGCCGCCGGCCTGCTGGACGCCCTGGCGGCGGACGCCCCGTCCGGCGGCGCGGTCAGCGGTGAGGCGGCCGAAGGCCGGCTGGCTCTGCTGTTCACCGGGCAGGGTGCGCAACGCGTCGGCATGGGAGGCGCGCTGTACGCGGCGTTCCCGGTCTACGCGACCGCCTTCGACGAGGTGTGCGCCGCCTTCGACGGTCTCCTGCCCACCGCGCTGAGCACGGCCGTCCTCGACGGGGACGGCGACGGCCTCGAACGTACCGACTTGGCGCAGCCCGCCCTGTTCGCCCTGGAAGTCGCCCTGTTCCGACTGCTGCGATCCTGGGGCGTGGCGCCGGACTTCCTGGTGGGTCACTCCATCGGCGAGCTCGCCGCGGCCCAGGTCGCGGGTGTGTGGTCGCTGGCGGACGCGTGCACCGTGGTCGCGGCGCGCGGCCGGCTGATGCAGGCCCTGCCGGCCGGGGGTTCGATGGCCGCGCTCGGCGTTCCGGAGGCCGACGCCCTCGCCGCCCTGGCCGGCCACCCCGAGGTCGCCGTCGCCGCCGTCAACTCCCCGCACTCGGTGGTGGTCTCCGGTGGCCGGGACGCGGTGGCCGCGCTCGTCGCCGAGATGGCGGAGCGCGGCGCGCGCACCACGACCCTGGCCGTCTCGCACGCCTTCCACTCCCCGCTGATGGATCCGGTCCTCGACGAGTTCCGCGCGGTGCTGGCGGACGTGACGTTCCACCGGCCGGACATCCCCCTGATCTCCACGCTCACCGGTCGGATCGCCGGGGACGAGCTGCTGACCGCCGGCTACTGGGCGGACCAGTTGCGCGGCGCCGTGCGCTTCGCCGACGCCATCGGCACGGCCAGGGCGCGGGAGGTGACCACGTTCCTGGAGGTCGGCCCCGACGCCGTGCTCACGGCGATGGCGCGCGAGACCCTCGCCGACGACGCGGCGGCGGCCTGTGCGAGCGCGCTGCGCCGTACCGGCGACGAGGCGCGGTCCCTGCTCACCGCGCTGGGCACCCTGCACACCCGTGGCATTCCGGTGCGGTGGGAGCGGCTCGTCAGGCCGGGCGCCCGGGTGAGCCTGCCCACCTACCCGTTCCAGCACCGGCGGTACTGGCCCGCTCCCGGGTCCACCGCCGACCCCGTCGCCCTGGGGCTGCGGGCGACCGGGCACCCGCTGCTCCAGGCCCGGGTGCACGCGGCGGAGACCGAGGACGAGCTGTTCACCGGCGTCGTCTCGGTGGCCACCCATCCCTGGCTGGCCGATCACCGCGTGCTCGGCACCGTGCTGTTCCCCGGCACCGGCTTCGCGGACCTGGCGCTGTGGGCCGGCGCGCGGGTGGGCCGGCCCCGGGTCGAGGAGCTGACGCTGCACGCGCCGTTCGCGCTGTCCGAGACCGGCCGGCACCGGCTCCAAGTCGTCGTCGGGCAGCCGGACGGGAGCGACCGACGGCCCGTCACCGTGCACTCCAGTCCGGTCGCCGACGCGGACGACGGCGAGGGCGACGGGCCGGTGTGGACGCGCCACGCCGCGGGCTTCCTGGCGCCGGGCGTCGCGAGGCCGGCGGCGAGCTGGTCCGAGAGCTGGCCGCCGGCCGCCGAGGCCGCCGATCTGTCGGGGTTCTACGACCGGCTGGTCCCGGCGGGCTTCGACTACGGGCCGGCGTTCCGCTGCCTGACCCGGGCCTGGCGGCGTGACGACGAGTTCTTCGCCGACGTGCGGCTGCCGGAGGGTGTCGCCTCGGGGTTCGCCGCGCACCCCGCGCTGCTCGACGCCGCGCTGCACGCCATCGCCCTGTCCTGGGACGGCGACGGCGACGGCGACGGGGAGCCCGCCCGGCTGCCGTTCACCTGGGAGGACGTCCAGGTCCACGCGCCGGACGCCCGGGCCCTGCGGGCCCGGCTGGTCCGGCAGGCCCCGGACCGGTTCACGCTGGAAGCCGTCGACGCGATCGGCTTGCCGGTGGTCACCGTCGGCTCGCTGGTGATGCGTCCGGCGGACCCCGGCCGGCTGCGCACCGTGGACACCCGGCGCGGCGACGCGTTCTTCCGGGTGGAGTGGACACCGCTCGACCGGGTGGCCGGCCCGCCCGCGACCGGCGCCGCCGAGGTCGCTCTCGCGGTGCTGGGCACCGACCAGGGCGTCGTGCCGCCGGACGCGGGACACTCCGCCCACCCGGATCTCGCCTCCTTCCGGGCGGCGCTCCTGCGCGGGGAGGACGCCCCGGCCGCGGTTCTCGCGATCTGCCCGGCGCCTTGGGAGTCCGGCCCCGTCTCGTCGGACGACACCGATCCCGCCGCCCCTCGCGGCCCGGCCGACCTGGCGGCCGCCGCGCACGACGCCGCGGGCTGGGCGCTGGAACTGCTGCGGGACTGGCTGGCCGACGAGCCGCCGGCCGACGTCCCGCTGGTCGTCCTCACCGGGGCGACACCCGCCCATGCGACCGTCACCGGGCTGGTGCGCGCGGCGCGGGCGGAGCATCCCGGCCGTGTCCTCCTGGTCCGCGTCGAGGACACCGCGCCGGGCGACCTGACCGCCGTGCTCCCCGCCGTCCTCGCCGCCGGGGAACCCGAGACGGCGGTACGGGCAGGCGTGGCGCACGTACCCCGCCTGATGCGCGCCGACACCGGTCTGGCCACGCCCGACTCGCCGTGGCGGCTGGACGTTCCGGTGCGCGGATCACTGGCGGGACTGGCGGCCGTACCCGCCGACGCGGCGCTGGAGCCGCTGCGCGACGGGCAGATCCGTATCGCGGTCCGCGCGGCCGGAGTGAACTTCCGGGACGTCCTCATGGCGCTGGACATGTACCCGGGCGAGGCCACACCGGGCTCCGAGGGCGCCGGTGTGGTGCTCGAAACCGGCCCCGGCGTGGACGGCGTCGCTCCCGGCGACCGCGTGATGGGCATGTTCGACGGCGCGTTCGGCCCGGTCGCGGTCGCCGATCACCGCACCGTGGTCCCGATGCCCGACGGCTGGTCGTTCGAGCGGGCCGCCGCCGTGCCGATCGCGTTCCTCACCGCATATCACGGCCTGGTCGACCTCGCCGGGCTCCGCCGCGGCCGGCGCGTGCTGATCCACGCCGCCGCCGGAGGGGTGGGCAGCGCCGCCGTGTCCCTGGCGCGGCACCTGGGCGCCGAGGTGTTCGGCACCGCGAGCCCCGCCAAGTGGGACGCCCTGCGCGCCGCCGGCCTGGCCGGCGACCATATCGCCTCGTCCAGGACCGTCGAGTTCGAGCGTGCGGTGCTCGATGCCACGGAGGGCCTGGGCGTGGACGTCGTCCTCAACGCGCTGGCCGGTGAACACCTCGACGCCTCCTTGCGGACGATGCCCTGCGGCGGGTGGTTCCTGGAGATGGGCAAGACCGACCCGCGCGATCCCGAGCGCGTGGCCGCCGACCACCCGGGCGTCCGCTACCGCCCGTACGACCTCGGCGAGGCGAGCCCCGAGCGCGTCGGCCAGATGCTGTCCGAGATCGTCGGGCTTCTCGAAGAAGGCGCGCTCACCCCGCCGTCCCTCACCACGTTCGACGTACGGCACGCCCCGGACGCCTTCCGGGCGCTGAGCCAGGCGAGCATCACCGGGAAGGCGGTGCTGACCTTCGGACCGTTCTTCGACCGGGACGAGACCGTCCTCGTCACAGGTGGGACGGGCACGCTCGGCGCGCGTCTCGCCCGCCATCTGGTGCGCCGTCACGGGCTGCGCCATGTGACGCTGGTGGGCAGGCGCGCCGCCGCCAGTCCCGCGCTGGACCGGCTCCGCGACGATCTCGCCGGCCAGGGGGCCGGACTGACCGTCAGGGCCTGCGACGTGGCCGACGGCGCGGCCGTGGCACGCCTGCTCGACGAGACGGCCGCGGGGCACCGGCTCGCCGGTGTCGTACACGCGGCCGGGGTCGTCGATGACGGCGTACTCGCTTCGCTGACCCCCGAGTCGCTGCGCGACGTCCTGCGGCCCAAGGTCGACGGCGCCTGGCATCTGCACCGGCTCACCCGGGGGATGGACCTGCGGATGTTCGCGCTGTTCTCCTCGGCCTCGGGGACCTTCGGCAGCGCCGGACAGGCGAACTACGCGGCGGCCAACGTCTTCCTCGACGCCCTGGCCGAGTACCGCGCGGCCCGGGGCCTGCCCGCCACCTCGCTCGCGTGGGGCCTGTGGGCGGAGGACAGCGGTATGACCTCCGGGCTGACGGACCGCGACCGCCGAAGGCTCGTACGGGCCGGTGTGGCGCCCCTGGACACCGAGGAGGGTCTGGCGCTGTTCGACGACGGAGTCGCCGCGGGCCTGCCCACGGTGGTGACCGCCCGGCTCGACCTGCCCGCCCTGCGCCGGGAACACCGGCACACTCCCCCGCCCCCGCTGCTGCGCGCCCTGGTGCACACCGGTCCGGCGGGGCCCGGGGCGGACACCGCTGCCGACGACGGCGCCGGCACGGCGGCGGCCGATGTCGCCGCCAGGCTGCGGGCGCTGGGCGACGACGACCGCGACCGGGCGCTGCTGGACCTCGTGCGGACCGAGGTGGCCGCCGTCCTCGGCCACGCCTCGGCGGAGGAGGTCGACGCGGACCACGCCTTCAAGGACCAGGGCTTCGACTCGCTCACCGCCGTCGAACTCCGCAACCGCCTGCGGGACCGCACCGCCGTCGCCGTCCCCACCACCCTCGTGTTCGACCATCCGACGCCCGTGGCGCTGGCCCGGCACCTGTCCACGCTGCTCGCTCCCGTCCGTCTCACCCCCGCCGAGCGCATCCTGCGGGAGCTCGACCGGCTCGAACCCGACGTCGAGTCCGTACCGCCCACCGACGACGCCTACGACGAGATCCACGAACGGCTCCGCCGCATCCTCGCCCGGCTGCGCACCGCCGACGTGCCCCGTCCGGAAGCGGCCGGACTCGACGACGCCGATGTCGACGAGGTCGTCGCCTTCATCGAGAGCGAGTTCGGTGACTTCGACGGGGACCCGGCATGACCGGACCCCACGGCAGCCGGGGCCGAGCGGGAACAGCCGCCCGGACCTGCCCGCCCCTGCCCCCGACCCCATCCCGCGTGGCCGAGTCGTCCCGCACCGCGTTCCTCACCTTGGGAGCTGATCCTCGTGACCAGTGACGAGAAGCTCGTCGGATACCTGAAGAAGGTCACCGCCGACCTCCAGCGCACCCGCCAACGGCTGCGGGAGGTGGAGTCCTCGGCCCACGAGCCGGTCGCCATCGTCGCCATGTCCTGCCGGTTCCCCGGCGGCGCCGACTCCCCGGAGCGGCTGTGGGAGGTGGTCGAGACCGGCCGCGACGTCCTCGGAGAGTTCCCCGCCGACCGGGGCTGGGACACCGCGAGGCTCGGTCCTGAGGTCCGGCGCGAGGGCGGCTTCCTCACCGGGGCCGCCGAGTTCGACGCGGGTTTCTTCGGCATCTCGCCGCGCGAGGCGCTCGCCATGGACCCGCAGCAGCGGCTGCTGCTGGAGACCACGTGGGAGGCGTTGGAGCGGGCCGGAGTCCCGGCGGGCGCGCTGCGCGAATCCGCCACCGGCGTGTTCGTGGGCGTGGCCGACCAGAAGTACGGGCCGCGGGACGAGGAGGCGAGGGACGAGGTCCTCGGCCACATCCTGACCGGCACCAGCAACAGCATCGCCTCGGGGCGGATCGCCTACGTCCTCGGCACCGAGGGCCCCGCGCTGTCGGTGGACACCGCCTGCTCCTCGTCGCTGGTCGCCCTCCACCTGGCCGTACGGGCGCTGCGCGCCGGGGAGTGCACCCGGGCGCTGGTCGGCGGCGCCGCCGTCATGGCGGACGCGGGCCTCTACGTCGAGTTCGCCGAGCAGGGCGGGCTCGCCTCCGACGCCCGGTGCAAGGCGTTCGCCGCCGCCGCCGACGGCACCGGCTGGGGTGAGGGCGTCGCGACGCTGCTGCTGCGCCGCCTGAGCGACGCACGCCGCGACGGTGACTCCGTGCTCGCGGTCGTCAGGGGCAGCGCCGTCAACTCCGACGGCGCGTCGAACGGACTGACCGCGCCCAACGGGCCCTCCCAGCAGCGCGTGATCCGCCAGGCCCTGCGCGACGCGGGACTGAGCGCGGCCCAGGTGGACGTCCTTGAGGCGCACGGCACGGGAACCAGGCTCGGCGACCCGGTCGAGGCCCAGGCCCTGCTCGCCACGTACGGGCAGGACCGGCCCGAGGACCAGCCCCTGTGGCTGGGCTCGGTGAAGTCGAACATCGGCCACACCCAGGCCGCGGCGGGGCTCGCCGGGGTCATCAAGATGGTCATGGCGATGCGCCACGGCACGTTGCCGAGGACACTGCACGTCGACGCGCCCACCGACCAGGTGGACTGGACGTCGGGCGGCGTGCGGCTGCTCACCGAGAGCCGGCCGTGGCCGGACACCGGACGGCCGCGCCGCGCCGCCGTGTCCTCGTTCGGCATGAGCGGCACCAACGCCCACGTCGTACTCGAACAGCCGCCCGCCGCGCCGGACCCCGAGCCGGTGCCCGGGTTCCCCGCCGACGGGGCCGCCCCGTCGCTCTGGCTCGTATCGGCGCGCGACGAGCGGGCCCTGCGCGCGACGGCCGGCCGGCTGCGCGAGTTCGCCGAGCGCCACCCCGACGTCCCGGCCGCCGCGCTGGCCGCGTCGCTCGCGACGACACGCGCCCCGCTCGGTCACCGGGCGGTGGTGGCCGGCGCCGACCGGGACACGCTGCTGCGTGGACTGGGGCGGCTGGCGGACGGGACGGACGACGCGGCGGTCGTGACCGCCCGGGCACGGCGGCACGGTGGGCTCGCCTTCCTCTTCGGCGGCCTCGGCGGCGCTCACGCCGGCATGGGGCTCGGGCTGCGCGCCGCGTTCCCCGTGTTCGCCGAGGCCTTCGACGACGTGTGTGTACGGCTGGACCCGCACCTGCCGGGGCCGCTCGCCGAGGCCTTCGGGTCGGCGGAGCTGATCGCCCGGCCCCCCTACGCCCAACCCGCGCTGTTCGCGGTGGAGGTGGCGCTCGCCCGCCTGCTCGACCACTGGGGGCTGGCCCCGGACGTCGTGCTCGGCCACGGCGCGGGCACGCCGGCCGCCGCTCACGTCGCGGGCGTGCTCTCCCTCAACGACGCCTGCGCGCTCGTGGCCGCGTGCGACGCTCTCGCGGAGGATCCCCCTGGCGGTCCCGACACGACGGACCCGAGGCCGGCCGCGTTCCGTGCGGCGGTCCGGTCGGTCCACGGCCAGGCGCCGCGCATCCCCCTGGTCAGCGCCCTGACGGGGGATGTCGTCACCGCCGAGGAGGCCGGCGACCCCGAGACGTGGGTGCGCCACCTCCAGGAGCCGGGCCGGCCGGCCGACGGTGCCGGCCGGCTCGTGGCGCTGGGGGTCACGAGCGTGCTGGAGACCGGTCCGAGCTCGCTCACGGGGCCGGCCCGCGAGTGGTTCGACGGCGTGCCGCACCCGCCGGTCGTCACACCCGCGCTCCAACAGGGCCGCGACGAAGCCGCAGGCCTCCTGCTCGCCCTCGGCGAACTCTTCGTAGCCGGGGCCCCGGTGCCCTGGCAGCCGATCCTGGCCCCCGAGGGGGCACCGCGGCTGGACCTGCCCACGTACCCGTTCCAGCGGAAGCGCTTCTGGCTGTCCGCCTCTCCCTCCTCCGCCGAGGGGGACGGCGGTGTGGCGCGCCCGCGCCCGGTCCCTGCCACGCCACCTGCCACACCCCCGGCCGCCGGGCACCCCCTCGCCGCGCTCGAACCCGCCGAGCTCGGCCGGCACCTGCTCGCTCTCGTCCGTACGGCGGTCGCCGACGTGCTCGGTTACGACGGCGCCGACGCCGTCGACCCCCACCAGCCGTTCACCGAGATCGGCGTCGACTCGATGTCGGCGGTGCGCGTGGCGGGCCGGCTCAGCGCCGACCTCGACCTGCCGCAGCCCGGCACCCTCGTCTTCGACCATCCGACGCCGGCGAACGTGGTGCGGCACCTGCTGGCCGAACTGCTCGGCGGCACGGAGGCCGAGGGCGGCCCGGCGGCCGTGGGCGGCGCCGACGAGCCGATCGCGATCGTGGGACTGGCCTGCCGGTACCCGGGTGCCGACACCCCCGAGGAGCTGTGGCGGCTGCTGCGTTCCGGAGACGAGAGCGTCGGGCCGTTCCCCACGGACCGGGGCTGGCGGCTCGACCAGTTGGACGGCGCCGTACGCCGTGAGGGCGGCTTCCTCTCCGATCCCGCGGGCTTCGACGCCGGCTTCTTCGGGATCAGCCCGCGCGAGGCCATGGCCATGGATCCCCAGCAACGGATCCTGCTGGAGGTCGCGTGGGAGGCGGTGGAGCGGGCGGGCATCGACGCGACCACGCTGCGATCCAGCCTGACCGGCGTGTTCGCGGGGGTGGCCGGGTCCGACTACGAGCGGGCGATGGCCGGAGCCGAGGGCGCCGAGGGGCATCTGATGACGGGCACCGCCGCCAGCGTCGTGTCCGGACGGATCGCCTACGCCCTCGGGCTTGAAGGACCCACCCTGACCGTCGACACGGCGTGCTCCTCGTCTCTGGTGGCGCTCCATCTGGCCACCCGCGCGCTGCGGGGAGGCGAGTGCGATCTCGCCCTGGTGGCCGGTGTCACCGTCATGTCCACCGAGAGTGGATTCCTGGGGTTCGCCCGGCTGGGCGGGCTCGCCTCCGACGGCCGCTGCAAGGCGTTCTCCGACTCCGCCGACGGCACCGGGTGGAGCGAAGGCGCGGGCGTGGTCGTGGTGGAGCGGCTGTCCGACGCGCTCCGCCGGGGCCACCGGGTGCTGGCGCTGGTGCGGGGCGGCGCGGTCAACTCCGACGGCGCGTCCAACGGGTTGACCGCGCCCAACGGGCCCTCCCAGCAGCGGGTGATCCGTGCGGCGCTGGCCGACGCCCGGCTGACCGCCTCCGATGTGGACGCCGTGGAGGCACACGGCACCGGCACGGCGCTGGGGGATCCGATCGAGGCGCAGGCGCTGCTCGCCACGTACGGCCGGGGCAGGGACGACGACAACCCGCTGTGGCTGGGTTCGGTGAAGTCGAACATCGGCCACACGATGGCCGCGGCCGGGCTCGCCGGGGTCATCAAGATGGTGACGGCGATGAACGAGGGCGTGCTGCCCGCGACGCTGCACGTGGAGCGGCCCACCACCCAGGTGAACTGGTCCTCGGGAGGGGTGCGGCTGCTCGCCGAAGAACGCAAGTGGCCGGAGACCGGCCTGCCGGAACGGCCACGCCGGGCCGGGGTGTCCGCGTTCGGCATGTCCGGCACGAACGCCCACATCATCCTCGAACAGGCACCGGCCGGGCCGGACCGGGAGCCGGCGCCCGCCGTCGGGGCGGTCCTGCCGTGGGTCGTCACCGCGCGGAGCACCGCGGCACTGCGCGGCCAGGCGGCCCGTCTCGCCGGGCACCTGGCCGGGTCGGCCGAGGCGGACGACGTGAGGGCGGCCCGCGCCCTGCTCACCACCCGGGCCGCCTTCGACCACCGCGCCGTCGTACTCGGCGAGGACCGGGAGACCCTGCTGGCGGGCCTGCGCGCGCTCGCCGGGGGCGACACCGCCCCCGAGTCCACGGTGACCGGTACGGCGCGGAACTTCGGCCGCGATCCGGTGTGGGTGTTCCCCGGACAGGGCGGCCAATGGCCCGGCATGGCCACCGGCATGCTGGACGCCTCGCCGGTCTTCGCCGCCCGCTGGGACGAGTGCGACCAGGCGATGCGTTCGCACCTCGGCTGGTCGATCACCGACGCCGTCCGCTCGGGCAGCCGCGACGAGGACACCGCGGCGGACGTCGTCCAGCCGCTGCTGTTCGCCGTCATGGTCTCCCTCGCCGCGGTCTGGCGGTCCTGGGGGGTGACGCCCTCCGCGGTCGTCGGGCATTCCCAGGGCGAGATCGCCGCCGCCTGTGTCGCGGGCGGACTGTCCCTGGAGGACGCCGCCGCCTGCACGGTCCTGCGGGCCAGGGCGCTGCGCGAGCTGTCGGGCCGGGGCGGCATGGTCTCCCTGGCCGCTGGCCGGGAGGACGTCGAGCGGTGGCTCGGCCGCTGGGGTGACGCGGTGTCGGTGGCCGTGCTCAACGGCCCCTCGTCGACGGGCGTCACCGGGGAACTCCCCGCCCTGCGGGAGCTGCTCGCGGAAGCCGCCGCACGACGGGTCAGGGCCCGCTGGATCGACATCGACTACGCCTCGCACTCCCCGCAGGTCGAACGGTTGCGGGAGGGCCTGCTCGACGTACTGCGGCCGGTCAGGGCGGTCACCGGCGCGGTGCCGTTCTTCTCCACGGTCACCGCCGACTGGCTGGACACCTCCGCCCTCGACGCGGAGTACTGGTACCGCAACCTCCGCCAACCGGTGCGGCTGGTCGAGGCCGTCGGCGCCCTCGTCGAACAGGACCACCACGTGTTCACCGAGATCAGTCCGCACCCGGTGCTGACCATGCCCGTCGCCGAGACCGCCGAGCAGGCCGGGGCGACCCCGGTCGTGGTCCCGAGTCTCCGCCGGGGCGACGGCGGCCCTCGGCGCCTGCTGTCCTCCATGGCCGAACTCTTCGCCCAGGGCGTGCCCGTCGACCTCGCGCGGACGCTGCCCGCCGCGCCGGACACCGACGGCGTGCCCACCGGTCTGCCGACCTACGCCTTCCAGCATCAGCGCTTCTGGCCCGAGGCCCCCCGCCCCGTCCAGTCCTCCGAGCCGGTCGCCGGCCCCGTGACGTACGAGACCGGGTGGGTCCCGCTCCCCGAGCCCCGGCCGGTCCCGGACGCCCGCACCGACGACTGGCTGGTGCTGGTGCCCGGTGACGCGACGGACCCCGCCGCCCTGCCCGAGCCCGCCGCCTCCGCGCTGGCCGCGCTGCGTGAACGGGGCGAGCGGGTGGTGGCACTGCCGGTCGGCGCCGCCGGCACCGGAACGGACACCGGGCGCGACGCCACGGCCCTGGCCGCCCGGATCCGGGACGCCCTGGGCGAGGCTCCCTGCGCCGGGGTGCTGAGCCTCGTCGCACTGGACGGGGCTCCGCATCCGAGGCGGCCCGAGGTACCTGCCGGGCTGGCCGCCACGCTGGTCGTACTGCGCGCCGTCGGCGAGTCCGGGATCGACGCTCCGCTGTGGTGCGCGACCCGGGGCGCCGTCGCAACGGCCCCCGACGACGCGCCGGAACACCCCGAGCAAGCCGCCGTCTGGGGACTCGGCCGGGTCGCCGCCCTCGAAAATCCCCGTGGCTGGGGCGGGCTGATCGATCTGCCGGCCACCCTGGACGACCGGGGTGCCACGCTCCTGCACGGGGCACTGACCGGGCCCAGGGGGGAGGACCAGATCGCCCTGCGGGCGTCGGGAATCCTCGGCCGCAGGCTCGTACCGGCCGGGCCCGCGCCCCGTACGGGCTCCGGCTGGACGCCTCGCGGCACCGTGCTCGTCACCGGTGGCACCGGGGCGCTGGGCGCGCATGTCGCCCGCTGGCTGGCCACCGAGGGTGCCCAGCACGTCGTGCTGATCAGCCGCAGCGGTCCCGACGCCCCCGGTGCGGAGGCCCTCGCCGAGGACGTGCGCGCCCTCGGTGCCAAGGCGACGGTCGCCGCCTGCGACACCACGGACCGCGAAGCCGTCGCCGCGCTCGTCGGCGAACTGCGGACCACCGGCGAAGCGGTCAGGGCCGTGGTGCACGCCGCGGGCACCGGGACGCTCGGGCCGATCCGTGAGACCCATGTGGACGATCTGGCGGCCGTGCTGTCCGCGAAGGTCCACGGGGCCACCGTCCTGGAGACGGCGCTGGACCCCTGCGCACTCGACGCGATCGTGTACTTCTCCTCCGTCAGCGCCGTGTGGGGTGTCGGGGAGCACGGGGCCTACGCGGCGGCCAACGCCGTCCTCGACGCCCGCGCGCACCACCTGCGCGCGAGCGGGGTCCCCGCGCTCTCGGTGGCGTGGGGACCGTGGGCGGGCGAGGGTATGGCCGACGACGCCGGGTTCCGGCGGAACCTCAGGCGTGGCGGCGTACGCCTCCTCGACCCCGAGGCGGCCATCGGGGCGCTGGCCGGTGCCCTCGCCGACGACCGGGTGGCGGTGTCCGTCGCCGACGTCGACTGGGCGTCGTTCCTTCCGGTGTTCACCGCGGCCCGGCCGAGTGCCCTCTTCACCGGCCTGCCCGGGGCGGAGGACGACGGTGGCCCGGCGGGCGCCGGGCAGCCGGACGAGTTCGCCGCCACCCTGCTCGGACTCGGTACCGCCGAGCAGGACGAACGGCTGCTGGCACTCGTCCTGCGGCACTGCGCCCAGGTACTCGAACACGCCGGAACCGAGAACGTCCGTGGCGACCGGCCCTTCCGCGACCTCGGCTTCGACTCGATCACCGGGCTGGAGTTCCGCAACCGGCTGAACCAGGCGACCGGCCTGCGGCTTCCGGCCACCGCGGTGTTCGACCATCCGACCCCCGCCGAACTCGCCGCCCATCTGCGCGCTCTGCTCGTGCCGCAGCAGGACGGACAGGACTCCGAAGAGGCCGAGGTCCGCAAGGCACTGGCCACCCTGCCCCTGGCGGCGCTGCGCCGCGCGGGCGTGCTCGACGTACTGATGACCATGACCGGCTCCGGCCGCGAGGCTTCCGCTCCCGCGGCGGCGCCGGCGTCCATCGACGAGATGGACGTGGCAAGCCTGCTGTTGCTGGCCAAGCAGAACTCCGCCAACTGACCGTACGCGGTAGCGACACGAGGGATAGACCGATGGACACCTCCACCGAATTCGTCGATGCTCTGCGCTCCTCGTTGAAGGAGATCGAGCGGCTCCGACAGCAGAACGCCCAGTTGCAGGCGTCGGCCACCGAGCCGATCGCGATCGTCGGCATCGGCTGCCGCTTCCCCGGCGGGGTCGCCTCGCCGCAGGACCTGTGGCGGCTCGTCGCCGACGGCACCAGCGCCGTATCCGACTTCCCGGACAATCGTGGCTGGGACCTCGACGCCCTTTACGACCCGGACCCCGACGCCCCGGGCACGAGCTATACCCGGAAGGGCGGATTCCTCCACGATGCGGGCGAGTTCGACGCCGGGTTCTTCAACATCAGCCCCCGGGAGGCGCTCGCGACCGACCCGCAGCAGCGGCTGCTGCTGGAGACCTCGTGGGAGGCCGTGGAGCGGGCGGGCATCGACCCGGTGTCGCTGCGCGGCAGCCAAACCGGGGTGTTCGTCGGGGCGAGCAGCTACTACTACGGCGCGGCCACGGACGCGTCCGCCGAGGAGGCCGTCGGGTACGAGGTGACCGGTACCTCCCCCAGCGTCGCGTCGGGCCGGGTGGCGTACACCCTGGGGTTGCACGGCCCGGCGGTGACGGTGGACACGGCGTGCTCGTCCTCGCTGGTCGCGATGCATCTGGCCGCTCAGGCGCTGCGCCGGGGCGAGTGCTCGCTCGCGCTGGCGGGCGGCGCGACCGTCATGGCCGCCCCTCACACGTTCGTGGCGTTCTCCCGGCAGCGGGGGCTCGCCCCGGACGGCAGGTGCAAGGCGTTCGCCGAGGCGGCGGACGGCACCGGGTGGGCCGAGGGTGTGGGCGTACTGCTGCTGGAGCGGTTGTCCGACGCCCGCCGCAACGGCCATCAGGTCCTCGCCGTGATGCGCGGCTCCGCGGTCAACCAGGACGGGGCCTCCAACGGGCTGACGGCGCCGAACGGGCCGTCGCAGGAACGGGTGATCCGGCAGGCGCTCGCCGACGCGGGGCTGTCGGTGGCCGACGTGGACGTGGTCGAGGGACACGGCACCGGCACGCGGCTGGGTGACCCGATCGAGGCGCAGGCACTTCTGGCGACCTATGGTCAGGACCGGCCCGCCGACCGCCCGTTGTGGCTCGGGTCCGTGAAGTCGAACATCGGCCACGCGCAGGCCGCGGCCGGTGTGGCGGGCGTGATCAAGATGGTGATGGCGATGCGCCACGGCGTTCTTCCGCCGACGCTGCACGTCGACGCCCCGTCGTCCCACGTGGACTGGTCGGCCGGGGCGGTCCGGCTGCTGACGCAGCAGGCCTCGTGGCCCATGGGCAAGGTCCCGCGCCGGTCGGGCGTGTCGTCGTTCGGTGTGAGTGGGACGAATGCGCATGTGGTCCTGGAAGAGGCACCCGCCCCCGAACCGGCACCCGGCCCGTCGGATCCGGACAAGGACAGTGCACCGGATCTGACTCCCGTCTTCGGCTCGCTGCCCGTGGTCCCCGTACTGCTCTCCGCCCGCACCCCCACCGCCCTACGCGACCAAGCACAACGCCTCGCCGACCACCT
>NZ_JBHZEJ010000113.1:3062-15392 GCF_042756365.1 Streptomyces sp. NPDC059092 | reverse complement strand
CGTCACGGCGACAGGCCGGGCCGCGCACGGCGGACGCTTGTACCCCGCGCCCCCCCCCCCCCACAGGGGCCCCCCCCCCCGGCCCCCCCCGCTTCTCGTATGTCCGATTCCCGTATGTCCGCTTTCCCTGCCTCCGGGCCTCCTCCGGGGCCGGGGAGACCGGCGGGACCCTGGTGCGGGGCCCGCCGGTACGCACGCTCACTCAGCCGCGGCCCCGGCCGAGGGCCTTGCGCCCGCCGCCCGGTGGCAGCGCCGCGCGCGAGGACTCCTGGCGCGGCGGCTGCGGAGGCGCCGTCTGCTCCAGCCGGAGCGCCAGCGCCGGGCACCGCCGTACGGCGCGCTGCGCGGCCCCCTGGAGGTGCATCGGGACATCCGCCTTGGCCGGCGTGGGGAAGCCGTCCGGGCTCATCCGGAACAGCTCGGGGAGGATGTCCGCGCACAGGCCGTGGCCCTGGCAGAGCGTCCAGTCGATGGCGAGCTTGCCGCCGCTGGGGATGGACTCGACCTCGTCCTGGTAGCCGGGGTTGGGCAGCGGCAGCACCCCGGTCGTCTCGCGTCCGCAGCCGCCGTTGAGCACATGCGCCGCGAGGTCGTCGGTGAACGCCGAGAGGGTGGAGGAGAAGAAGCGTGCGGAGCCGTCGGGGTGCTGGCACGCGCCGCGCTTCTTGACCGACTGGGTGACCGCGCGCAGCGCCTCCAGGGCCGCCTGGCCGCCGCCGTTGATCACGTCGGCGAGACCGCTCGCCGCCGCCGGCAGACCGAGCTTGCAGGGACCGCACTGCCCGGCGGTCTCGGCGGCGAGCCAGTTCGCGACCCGTAGCGCCTCGCCCAGCGGGCAGGTCTCGGGGCCGATCGGCAGGATCGCGCCCGCGCCCAGCGCGCCGCCGAACGACTTGAAGGACTCCTTCGAGATCACGGCCTCGTGGGCGGCGATCGCGTCCATCCAGTTGCCGTGGTAGCCACCGGTCAGTACGCCCTGGGGCATCGGCGGGGCCCCGGCCATCTGAAGGATGTAGCGCAGCGGCACGCCCGAGGGCGCCTCGATGACCATGGGGCGGGCGACCGCGCCGGAGATGGTGAGCATGACCGTGCCGGGCTCGGTTTCGAGCCCGGTGTGGGCGTAGCGGCGGGCGCCGATCCGGGCGCCGACGGCGAGTTGGGCGAACGTCTCCGCGTTCGACAGCAGCGTCGGCAGACCGCCGACACCCGACTCGGCGGCGCGCTCACGGCGGCCGGGCGGCTTGGCCGGCCCGCCGTTGATGGCCCGGATCACGGACGAGGCCTCGCCCGAGACCATCCGCTCGGGCGTACGGACGACCTTGGCCCGCAGTTGCTGGCCGCGCCGGTCGGAGAGCCCGCGCTCGGCGAGGGCCGCCCGGATCGAGACCTCGGTGGAGTTCCTGGTCACGGCGATGACCAGGGTGCGCGCGCCCAGGGCCTCCGCGGCCAGCAGTGCGCCGTCGAGGATGAGGTGCGGTGCCCGGTTGAGCATCACCGTGTCCTTGCGGCAGGGCGGTTCGCCCTCGCTGCCGTTGACGACGACGACCGGCCGGACGCCGCGGCTGATCGCCGACTTGGCGACGGCGCGCAGTTTTCTGTGGAAGGGGAAGCCCGCGCCGCCGCGGCCGGTCAGGGATATGTTCTCGGCCAACTGGGCCAGTCGCTCGCCGGTCATCGCCTCCAGCGGCCCGTGCACCTTGAGGTGCATGGGCAGGTCGAGGCGTTCGACGAGATCGAATCCCTGAGTGAGCTGGGGGAGGCCGACGACACGGACTTCGGGGACATCGGGGAGAGGGGCGTTCACGGTCGGTCTCCTGCGGGTGCCTGCCAGGGTTCCCCGGGCGGGGGCGGATAGAGGGGGCCCTGGGGGGCCGCCTCGTCATAGGGGAAGGGGCCCGATCCGGGCTGACCGGGTCCTGCCTGCTGCCGGCCGTCGTAGGACTGGCCGTCGTAGGCGGGTACGGAGCCGGTGTCGTACGGGGGGACGGCGCCCGTGCCGTACGCCGGGAGCGAGCCCGTGTCGTACGTCGGAGCCGGACCGGTGCCGTAGGGGGACGCGCCGTCGGGCCCGTAGGGGGAGCCGGTGCCGTACGCGGTGGCGCCGCCCGGATCGAAGGCCGGGATCGCCCCCGTGTCGTACTGCGGGTTCTGCTGGCCCTGAGGGGCCGTCCCCGGGTTGTACTGGGGGATCGCCCCGGTGTCGTACGGCGTGTTCTGGCCACCGCCGTTCTGGCCGCCGTAAACGGGTGTGGCCCCGGTGTCGTACGGGGTGGCCTGGCCCGTGCCGTACCCGGGGTACTGGGGGGTCGCCCCGGTGTCGTACGGCTGGTTCTGCCCACCGTTCGGGACGCCGTCGTACGTGGGGATCGCGCCGGTGTCGTACGGGGCCGCCGGGGGCTGGGTGAACGCCTGCGCCGGCCTGGGTGGGGACGGGGCGGGCCAGGAACCGGGCGCTCCGGCGGGCTCGTCCGAGATGACCGGCAGTTCCTCGGTCATGGGGATGCGCTCGGCGAACGGGATGTCCCCGCCGCGCTGACCTCCGGCCGCGGGGGAACCGGGGGGCTGCGCGGGCATCCGGGTGGTCGCGTCCATGGACATGGCGCGGTAGCCGGCGGAGATCCCGGTACCGCTGTCCTGGCCACGGTCCGGACCCAGCCCTGAGAAGCCGTCACCGCCCCGTGGAGCGACGAACGTGTCGGCCAAGGGGTCTCCGGCCGCGAGTGGGTCCACGGCCGGTGTCGCCTCGTACAGCGGCGGCGACGGGGCGGCGAGCCGCGGGGGCGTGCGGCCTCCGCCGAGCGGGGCGGAGAACGACGCGGAGGCGATCGGGTCCTGCTGCGGCCTGGCCTGGTACTCGCGCTGCGGCGGGATGCCGCTGGCGCCAGGGAGGGGAGAGGACGAGAGATCGCGGAGATTGGTCCCGGACTCCTGTGCCTCGACGGTGGCACCCGTCGTCGAGACGATCCGCTCGGCGACGCGTCGCTGGACCTGGCGGGGGAGCAGGCGAAGGGAGACGACGCCGGCGACGCCGAGCACGGTCAGGGAATACATCACAGTGACGTAGGTAGCCGCGGGACGTCCTGTGAAGAGTCCGTGAATCAGGGCGAAACACCACGCCGGATAGGCCACCATGTGGATCGCCCGCCAGCGGGCGGCGTACTTGCCGGGAAGGGCGAAGACGCTGCGCATGGCGCCGGTCGTGCCGGCCACGATCATCAGCAGTCCGGCGAGCGAGCCGAAGCCGATGAGGCCGTTCGTGCCGGAGACACCCAGACCGAAGGGGAGCAGGGCGCCGATGAGGGCGACCTTGCCGAGAGTGATCTTGATGGTGACATGAAGCAGCAGGAAGCCGATCGAGGCGACGGCGGTCGCCCGGTGGATGCCCTGGGCCAGCAGCCGCTGCCGCGGTGCGAGGAGCAGCCGGTCGGTGGCTATCAGACCCCAAACGACCGCCCCGGACAGCGACAGCAGTGACAGCACGCCTGCGCCGAAGTCGATGAAGGCCTGAAAAGCGTCGCCTCCTACGACGGCGAGTAGTGGTACCAGTACCAGTGCTGCGGCGGTCGCGATCCCCTGGATCTGCCGGCTGTTGCCGGACTCGGGATTGGGCGACGCGCCGGACTTGCGTGGAAGGTTCATAGGGGGCAACTCCGAAGGGCTCGGGAAAGCGGTCCCGCTGCCGCATGCTAAGTGGAGCCATACCGGTCAGTACCCGGTTTGCAGGTTTAGCCAGGTGAAGGTGAGTTATCCGACTCCGCCGTTGCCCGGATAGGTCCGATACGCGGAGTAAGGCGGGTAGTTGGGCCTCGCCGCCCGGTGGCCCGGTGGTCCTCCGGGTGGCCCTTCGCGGGCGCTCGTGCGCACGGAACGGGCACTGCGGTACCCTGACGCCATGCGTGCCGTACGCCTTCTGCTTAGCGGGCCGCGCTGACCAGTCCCGACCGATGACCGATCCGGTCGGAGTCAGCGTGGCGTCCCCTCCTGTGTGAGGGGCATTTTTCTTTCGCTGACCGGTGGACCGGTGCGGCCCCGTGCCGCCCGGTAGGGCCGGCCCCCGCTGGCAGAGACGATCGATGGAGCTTCAGGACACCATGAGCGAGACGAATCCGGCTGCCGCTTCCGCCGCCGCTGCTTCCGCCGCTGCCGAGACGGCAGCGCCGCACCGCTACACGGCGGCCATGGCCGCCGACATCGAGGCGCGCTGGCAGGACTTCTGGGACGCCCGGGGCACGTACGAGGCGCCGAACCCGACGGGTGAGCTGGCCGGCGATCCCGAGCTGGCCGCCCGGCCCAAGAAGTTCATCATGGACATGTTCCCCTACCCCTCGGGCAGCGGACTGCACGTCGGACACCCGCTGGGCTACATCGCCACCGACGTGTTCGCCCGCCACCAGCGCATGACCGGCCACAACGTCCTGCACACCCTGGGCTTCGACGCGTTCGGCCTGCCCGCCGAGCAGTACGCGGTCCAGACCGGCACGCACCCCCGGGCCTCCACCGAGGCCAACATGGAGAACATGAAGGTCCAGCTCCGCAGGCTGGGCCTGGGCCACGACCGGCGCCGCTCCTTCGCCACGATCGACCCGGACTACTACAAGTGGACCCAGTGGATCTTCGTACAGATCTTCAACTCCTGGTACGACCCGGACGCGGACCGCGCCCGCCCCATCGACACGCTGGTGGAGCGGTTCGAGAGCGGGGAGCGTGCGACGCCCGACGGGCGCCCCTGGAGTGAGCTGAGCGCCGCCGAGCGCGCCGACGTCCTGGGCGGCTACCGGCTGGCGTACGCCTCCGACGCCCCCGTCAACTGGTGCCCCGGCCTGGGCACGGTGCTGGCCAACGAGGAGGTCACCGCCGACGGCCGCTCCGAGCGCGGCAACTTCCCGGTCTTCAAGGCGAAGCTGCGCCAGTGGAACATGCGCATCACCGCCTACGCCGACCGCCTGCTGAACGATCTGGACGCCCTGGACTGGCCCGAGGCCATCAAGCTCCAGCAGCGCAACTGGATCGGCCGCAGCGAAGGCGCGCGGGTCGACTTCCCGGTGAAGGACGCCACGGGCGCGAGCGCCGCGATCACGGTCTTCACCACCCGTCAGGACACCCTGTTCGGTGCCACGTACATGGTGCTGGCGCCCGAGCACGACCTGGTCGAGAAGATCGTCCCGGCCGCCTGGCCCGACTCCACGCACGAGGTGTGGACGGGCGGTCACGCGACCCCCGCCGAGGCCGTCGACGCGTACCGCAAGCAGGCCGCGACCAAGTCCGACGTGGAGCGGCAGGCCGAGGCGAAGGACAAGACCGGGGTCTTCACCGGCGCCTACGCCACCAACCCGGTCAGCGGCGAGCGCCTGCCGGTCTTCATCGCCGACTACGTGCTGATGGGGTACGGCACCGGCGCGATCATGGCCGTACCGGCGCACGACGGCCGTGACTTCGCGTTCGCGCGCGCCTTCGAACTCCCGATGCGCTGTGTCGTCGCGCCCGCCGACGACCGGGGTACGGACCCCTCGACGTGGGACGACGCGTTCTCCTCGTACGACGCGCCCGTCGTCAACTCGACGGGTACGGACATCACCCTGGACGGCCTGGGCGTGGCCGAGGCCAAGACGCGGATCACCGACTGGCTGGTCGCGCGCGGCATCGGCGAGGGCACGGTCAACTTCCGGCTGCGCGACTGGCTGTTCAGCCGCCAGCGCTACTGGGGCGAGCCCTTCCCGATCGTCTACGACGAGGACGGCACGGCGCACGCGCTGCCCGAGTCGATGCTGCCGCTGGAACTGCCGGAGGTCGACGACTACTCGCCCCGTACCTTCGACGCGGACGACGCGGACACCCAGCCCGAGACGCCGCTCTCGCGGAACGCGGAGTGGGTGAACGTCGAGCTGGACCTGGGGCAGGGCGAGGGCGTCAAGCGCTACCGCCGCGAGACCAACACCATGCCCAACTGGGCCGGTTCGTGCTGGTACGAACTGCGCTACCTGGACCCGCACAACGACGAGAAGCTGGTCGACCCGGCCGTCGAGCAGTACTGGATGGGCCCGCGCGAGGGCCAGCCGCACGGCGGCGTCGACCTGTACGTGGGCGGCGCGGAGCACGCCGTACTGCACCTGCTGTACGCGCGGTTCTGGTCCAAGGTGCTGTTCGACCTGGGGCACATCTCCTCGGCCGAGCCCTTCCACAAGCTCTACAACCAGGGCATGATCCAGGCGTTCGTCTACCGGGACAGCCGCGGTATCGCGGTACCGGCGGCCGAGGTCGAGGAGCGTGACGGCGGCTACTGGTACCAGGGCGGGAAGGTCAGCCGCGTCCTGGGGAAGATGGGCAAGTCCCTGAAGAACGCGGTCACCCCGGACGAGATCTTCGTCGAGTACGGCGCGGACACGCTGCGGCTGTACGAGATGGCGATGGGGCCGCTGGACGTCTCGCGTCCGTGGGACACCCGCGCGGTGGTCGGCCAGTTCCGGCTGCTCCAGCGGGTCTGGCGCAACGTGGTGGACGAGACGACCGGCGAGGTCACCGTCGTCGGCACCGACCCCGCCGACATCGACGCGGACACGCTGCGCGCGCTGCACAAGGCGATCGACGGAGTCGCCCAGGACATGGCGGGGCTGCGCTTCAACACGGCCATCGCCAAGGTCACCGAGCTGAACAACCACCTGACCAAGACGGGCGCCCCGATCCCGCGCGCGGTCGCCGAGCCGCTGGTGCTGCTCCTCGCGCCGCTGGCCCCGCACGTCGCCGAGGAGCTGTGGCACAAGCTGGGGCACACCGACTCGGTCGTGCACCGGGACTTCCCGGTCGCGGACCCCGCGTACGTCGTGGACGAGGCAGTGACCTGCGTCGTGCAGGTCAAGGGCAAGGTCAAGGCGCGGCTGGAGGTCTCCCCGTCCATCTCCGACGAGGAGCTGGAGAAGCTGGCACTGGGTGACGCGGGCGTGGTCGCGGCGCTGGGCGGCGCGGGCATCCGGAAGGTGATCGTGCGGGCGCCGAAGCTGGTGAACATCGTGCCCGCCTGATCGGGCACACAGCGCCCGCGTGTGGCGTACACGGCGCCCGCTCGCGGCGTCACAGGGCTTTCCCCTACGGGCAGGTTGGGGGTTCCGATGGAACCCACAGCCTGCCTGTTCCGTTTACCGTGGAGAGGACAGGACCGACTGCGAAGGGGCGCGCTCATGGACGTCGCGATCACGATCATGGCGTTGCTCTTCGTCGCCTTCGTGGCGCTGGGGGTGTACGCGGGCGTCAAGGTGGTCGGCGCCGCCAAACGGGGCGTGGACCGCACGATCTCGCAGGCCCGCCGCACGGTGGAGGACACGACCCTGCGGGCGAAGAGCTTCGGCCAGCCCGGTACGGCCGGGGAGCTGGCCCAGCTACGGCTGAGGCTGCGCACCTCGATGCGCGCCACCCAGGACGCGCTGGAGGCGGGCGTGGCCGAGGACGCCTCGCTGTCGGAGTCGATCGACCTGTTCCGGCGGCTGAGCGTGCACGGCCGGGAGCTGGACGACGAACTGCGCCAACTGGAGCGGGACCCCGATCGGAGCAGGGTCGGACAGCGGCTCGCGGAGGTGCGGGAGCGCACGGACAGGATCACGCACTCCGCTGACTCGCTGCGCTGGGCGGCGCGGGACCGGGCGCGGAAGTTCTCCGAGGACGACCTGTCGGCGCTGAGCGCGCAGATCGATGTGGAGTCCGGGGCGCTGCGGCACTGGTCGACGGAGCCCGCGGAGCCCGCGGCGGCGTCGGGGCCGGCGGCCTCGACGGCATGGCCAGGGACGTGGGAGACCGAGGAGAACCGGGGTCGGCCGGCGCCGCCGTCCGCTGCCGGGGAGCGGCCCGAGGCCATTGAGCCGCCCGTGCGCCGGACCACGTACCCCTGGCAGAAGCAGGCCAGGCCCGAGACCACGAACTGACCGTGTACCAGGGCCGGGACCGATGAGTGGGGCGGGGCCGGGCTGCCGCCCCACGACGACGACGGGTAACCTCCGGCTCATGTCCCGCCATGTCGCGATCGTCACCGATTCCACGGCCTACCTGCCGCCGCAGACGATGGAACGGCACGGCATCACCGCGGTGCCGCTGACCGTCGTGCTCGGGGACCGCGCGCTGGAAGAGGGCACGGAGATCTCGGCCCGGTCGCTGGCCCTGGCGCTCCAGAAGCGGACGTCCGTGACCACGTCACGGCCGAGTCCCGAGGTCTTCGCCGCCGCATACCGCGCCGCGGCGGACTCCGGGGCCACGGAGATCGTCTCGCTGCATCTGTCGGCCGAGTTCTCCGGCACGTACGACGCAGCCGTGCTCGCCGCCAGGGACGCGCCCGTACCGGTACGGGTGGTGGACACCGGCATGGTGGCGATGGCGCTCGGATTCTGCGCGCTGGCGGCGGCCGAGGCCGCGGAGGGCGACGGCACGCTCGACGACGCGGTGGCCGCCGCCGAGAAGCGGGCCGCGGGCACCAGCGCGTATTTCTATGTCGACACGCTGGACTACCTGCGCCGGGGCGGCCGGATCGGCGCCGCCCAGGCGCTGTTCGGCTCGGCGCTCGCGGTGAAACCGCTGCTCCAGCTCGACGGCGGGCGCATCGAACTTTTGGAGAAGGTGCGGACGGCGTCGAAGGCGATCGCCCGGCTGGAGGAGATCGTCGCCGACCGGGCCGGCGCCGGCCAGGTGGACATCGCGGTGCACCATCTCGCGGCGCCGGAACGGGCGGCGACACTCGCGGAGCGGCTGCGTGAGCGGCTGCCGGGACTGGTGGATCTGCATGTCAGCGAGGTCGGCGCGGTGATCGGGGCGCACACGGGGCCGGGGCTGCTGGGGGCCGTGATCTCACCGCGTTGACGGGGCGGCCGGGCGGCCACCGCGTTGACGAGGTCGCCGAGCGGCGCTGACGGCCGCCGGGGTAGGGCTGACGGGCTGCCGGGGCAGCGCGGACGGGGCCGCCGGGCGCCCTCGTACTTTCGCTTCAGCCCTCGTTCGGGTGGCCGAGTTTTCCACAACCGGCGGGTTTTCCACCGGAATTCGGGGTGCTCAGCGAGATCGGGCCCCGGTGCCTACCGTTCTGTGGCATGGCTCTCCGAACACGCTCCGTAACCAGCGGTCCGGGTCGTTCCCCCGGCTCCGACGGCCGTGCCCGCCACGGTCGGACCCGTCCCCGTCCCCGCTCGCGTCCCCTCCCCCGCGTCGACGCGGCCGTCCGTGGCGCGGTGCCGGCCCGCGTCCGTACGCGTGTGGAGCCTGCCTCCGGGATCTCGTCGGCGCCCGCGTCCCCGCCGCCCCTTTCCGTGCCGCGGCCTCCGGCTCGGGGCCAGGTTCCGCCTTCCACGGAGCCGCGCCGCCGGGCAGCGGCGCTCTTCCCGGCCGCTGCCGCTGCCGCCGCCGCTTCGGCCGGGCCCACTCCTGTGGCCGCTCCGGAGCCCCCCGCGCTCCCCAAGGCTGAGCGTGGGCCCGCGTGGGCCGGGGCGCTGGTGGCGGTGCGTGAGCGGCTGCCGCTGTGGGTCCAGCTCCGGTGCGGTCTGGAGCTGAGGACGCTGGGCGCCCTCGCGGTGGTGCTGGTGGTGGCGGCCGGTCTCGCCGCTCAGCACTTCTGGACCGGACGCCCGCAGCCCGTCCGTGCACCTGACACGGTCCGCGCGGACGCCGCCGCCGACGTACCGGGAGGGCTGCCCGAACCGCTGCCGAAGGCGACCGAGCAGCCACCCCCACCCGAGACCGCCCGGATCGTGGTGGATGTCGGGGGCAAGGTGCGGGAGCCGGGCGTCCTGCGGCTGCCCGCCGGATCGCGGGTCACCGACGCGCTGCGGGCCGCCGGAGGCGTCGAGCCGGGCGCGGATCTCACCGGGCTCAACCGGGCCCGGCTGCTGATGGACGGCGAGCAGGTGGTGGTCGACGGCCCCGCACCACCGGGCGCGGCCCCGGGCCGACCCGGCGGAGACGCTGGGGGAGTGGCCCCGGGCTTCGGACCCGGCCCAGGGCCGGGCGGACAGCAGGCCGGCCCCGTCAGCCTCAACACCGCCACACCGGACCAGCTCGACACCCTCCCCGGCGTCGGGCCCGTCCTCGCCCGGCACATCATCGACTACCGCACCCAGCACGGCGGATTCCGCTCCGTCGACGAGCTCCGTGAGGTCAACGGCATCGGTGACCGCAAGTTCGCCGACCTCCAGCCGCTCGTACGGCCATGACGCGCCCCGCTGTCAACCGGACGGCCGACCAGGTCCACCGGACGGCCGAGCACCGCCCGGGAGCGGCTGATCCGGGCCAGGAGGGCCCTGCCGATCTCCGGCTCCTGCCACCCGCGCTGGGAGCCTGGGGCGCGGCGGCCCTGGCCTTGGGCGTCCCGGGCCACTGGACCGCGCTCGGGGTGCTGGTCTGTGTGCTGGCCGGCGCGCTGCTCCTGGTGCGGTCGGGCGCCGCGCGCGGGCCCCGGCTCACCGGGGTGGCCGTCGCGGGGGTGCTGCTCTGCGCCGCCGCCGGGGCCGCCTCCGCCGGGCTGCACGGCGCGGACGCGCGACGAGGGCCCGTGCCCGGCCTCGCCGAGCGGTACGCGTCGGTCACCGCGGAGTTGACGGTCACCTCCGATCCCCGGCAGACCCGTCCCCGGCCCGGGGGCGACCGGACGGCGCCGGGCGGCTTCGTCCTCGACGCGGACCTCACCCGGGTGACGCCGGTACGGGGCGGGGCCACCACGGTCCGTACGCCCGTCCTGGTGATCGTCCCGCCCGGTGAGCACCCCGGCCGGTGGCAGCGGCTGCTGCCGTCCACCCGGCTGCGGCTGACCGGGCGGCTGGCGCCCCCGCTGCACACCGGCGACCGCTACGCGGCGGCCCTGCGCGTCACGGGTAAGGGCGCGCCGACGGTCACCGGCCCGCCCACCCGCGTCCAGCGCGTGGCGGGAACGCTCCGCGCAGGGCTCCGCGAGGCGACCGAGGGACTGCCGCCCGATGCCCGCGCACTGCTGCCGGGGCTGGTCGTCGGGGACACCGCTCGGATCACGCCCGAACTGCACGATGCCTTCGCCGCCACCGATCTGCTGCATCTCATGGCCGTCTCGGGATCGAACCTGACCATCGTCCTCGTCCTGCTGATCGGCCCGCCGGGACTGGCGGTGCGGGCCGAACGGCGGGGGCTCGCCCCGCGCCTGGGGATCTCGCTGCGGACGACCGCGCTGCTCGGCGGGGCGCTCACCCTCGCGTTCGTGGTCGTCTGCCGACCGGAGCCCAGCGTGCTGCGGGCCGCCGCCTGCGGTCTGATCACCCTGCTCGCCATCGGCACCGGCCGCCGCAGAACCCTGCTCCCCGCGTTGGCCGCCGCCGTTCTGCTGCTCGTCCTCCTCGACCCCTGGCTGGCCCGCAGCTACGGCTTCCTCCTCTCGGTGCTGGCCACCGGCGCCCTGCTCACCATCGGTCCGCGCTGGAGTGCGGCGCTGACACGGCGCGGGGTGCCGCCGAGGCTCGCGGAGGCCCTGGCCGCCGCCGGAGCCGCGCAGGCCGTCTGCGCGCCCGTGGTGGCCGTGTTCGCGGCCCGGGTCAGCCTCGTCGCGGTCCCCTGCAACCTCTTCGCCGAGCTCGCGGTCGCCCCGGCCACGGTTCTCGGTTTCGCCACGCTTGCCCTGGCCCCGGTGGCGCTGCCCGCCGCCGAACTGCTGGCCCGGTGCGCGGGCTGGCCGGCTGGGTGGATCGCGTCCGTCGCCCGCGGCGGCGCGGCGCTGCCCGGCGCCCAGACGGACTGGCCCGGCGGCTGGCGGGGCGGGGCGCTGCTCGCCGCCCTCACCGTTCTTGTCGTGGTCGCCGCCCGGCGGATCCCGCGCCACCCCTGGACGGCCGCGCTCTGCGCCGTACTCCTGCTGCTCGTGATCGTGCGGCCCCCGCCGTTCACCCGGATCGTCACCGGCTGGCCGCCACCGGGCTGGACGTTCGCGATGTGCGACGTCGGCCAGGGCGACGCGACCGTACTCGCCGCCGGGGACGGCACCGCCGTGGTGGTGGATACCGGCCCCGACCCCGTACCCGCAGACCGATGCCTGCGGGATCTCGGCATCACCCGGATCCCGCTGTTGCTGCTCACCCACTTCCACGCCGATCACGTCGCCGGGCTGCCCGGCGTGCTGCGCGGCCGAGCGGTCGGCGCGATCCAGACCACGACCTCGCCCGAGCCCCCGGAACAGGCCGCGTTCGTACGGCGCGTGGCCGAGGCGGCGCGGGTGCCCGTCGTCCGGGCGGTCCCGGGGGAGCGGCGTTCCACCGGGACGCTCGACTGGCGCGTCCTCTGGCCGCGGTGGGCCGGGGGGGGGGCGGGCCCCGCCCCCCGCCAGGCCCAAAACGGCCGAGAGGACCA